>NZ_JBYRFX010000685.1:0-24979 GCF_057815775.1 Inquilinus sp. | reverse complement strand
GGGCACCGTGACCGCCATCCTGTCGATCCAGTCCTCGGTCGCCTACGGCCATGCCGGCAACAGCGCCGCGGTGTTCCCGCTGCAGCGGCTGGGGATCGAGGTCTGGCCGGTGCTGACCGTGCATTTCAGCAACCACACCGGCTACGCCACCGTGCGCGGCCCGGTGCTGCCGGCGGCCGACGTGGCCGAGGTGATCCGGGGCGTGGCAGAGCGGGGCGTTCTGCCCGGCTGCGATGCCGTGCTCAGCGGCTATCTCGGCGACAACGCGCTGGGCGAGGTCGTGCTCGACGCCGTGGCCCGGGTGAAGGCGGCGAATCCGGCCGCGCTCTATTGCTGCGACCCGGTGCTGGGCGACGTCGATGACGGCATCTTCGTCGCGCCGGGCCTGCCGGAGTTCCTGCGCGACCGGGCGGTGCCGCTGGCCGACATCGTCACCCCGAACCAGTTCGAGCTGGAGTACCTGACCGGCCGCGAAGTCGCCACCCTGGCCGACGTGCTGGACGCCGCCCAGGCGCTGCGGGCGATGGGGCCGGAGACGGTGCTGGTCACCAGCCTGATGCGCCGGGACGCCCCGGCCGATGCGATCGAGATGCTGGCGGTGTCGGGGGCGGGGGCCTGGATCGTGGCGACGCCGCGGCTGCCGCTGGCCCCGACCGGCTGCGGCGACCTGACCGCCGCGCTGTTCCTGGCACATCTGCTGCCTGGCGGCGATCCCGGCCTCGCCCTTGGCCGCACCGCCGGCAGCGTCTTCGCGGTGATGGAGGCGACGCACCGGGCCGGCGCCTCCGAACTCCGGATCGTCGCCGCCCAGGACGCCCTCGCCGACCCGCCGGACCGGTTCGCGGCCCCGCGGGTCTAGCCCACCAAAAAGCGGAGGGCGGTGACCCCCATCACCGGCGACAGGCCCGCCGGGTCGTGTAGTATCCCCTCTGCCGCGCGGGGGGACGCCCGGCCGAACCGATGGGAACCGATGCCCGATATCGCCCTGGCCGTGCTGGCCATCGCAGTCCTGCTGATCCTGGTGGCCCTGCTGCAGCCGCTGGCCGCCCGGCTCTCGCTGCCGCATTCCGTGCTGATCGCCGGCCTCGGCATCGCCATCGGCGGCATCGGCAGCATGACCGGGATGCTCGGCACCGGTCCGCTGGCCGAGCTTGCCCATGCCATGACCAGCACCGAGATCCGCTCCGACGCGATCCTGCACATCTTCCTGCCGATCCTGCTGTTCGAGGCGGGCCTGGGCATGGATGTGCGCCGGATGATGGACGACCTCGCGCCGATCCTGACGCTCGCCGTCGTTGCCGTGCTGGTGTGCAGCTTGGTGGTCGGGCTGGCGCTGTGGGGCGCGTCGTCGCAAAGCCTGATCCTGTGCCTGCTGCTGGGCGCCATCGTCGCCACCACCGACCCGGCGGCGGTGATCGGCATCTTCCGCGACGCCGGGGCGCCGCGCCGCCTGACCATCCTGGTCGAGGGCGAGAGCCTGCTGAACGACGCGGCCGCCATCACCCTCTACATCGTGCTGATCGCGCTGCTGACCACCAACGCCGCGCACGACACCGGGGCGGATGCCGGGTTCGACATCGGTGGCGCGGCACTCCTGTTCCTGCGCTTCTTCATCGGCGGCGGCATCTTCGGCTTCATCGCCAGCCGCGTCGCCTTTGCGGCGATTCGGCCGCTGAACCGCTTCCCACTCGCCGAGGTCACGGTCACCCTGGCGCTGCCCTACCTCGCCTATGTCATCGCCGAGCGCTACCTGCATGTCTCCGGCGTCGTCGCCGTGGTGACGGTGGCGCTGGTGGTCGGGTCGACCGGCCGGGTGCGGATCTCGGCCGAGGGCTGGGAAGGGCTGGAGAAGGTGTGGAAGCTGCTCGGCTTCTGCGCCTCGTCCCTGATCTTCATCTTCGCCTCGATGCTGGTGCCCGAGTTCCTGCGCGACGCGACGCTGGAGGACGGGGTGCTGCTGGTGGTGCTGACCGTCGCCGCCTTCGCTGCCCGCGCCGTGGTGCTGTGGGGGCTGCTGCCGCTGCTGACCGCGCTGAAGATCTCCCAGCCGGTCAGCACGCCGTACCGGCTGGTGATCCTGTGGGGCGGCCTGCGTGGCGCCGTCACCCTGGCGCTGGCGCTGGCGGTCAGCGAGAACCCGTCGCTGGGGCCCGAGGCGACGCATTTCGTCGTCGTGCTCGCCACCGGCTTCGTGCTGTGGACGTTGCTGATCAACGCCACCACGCTGCGGCTGGTGATGCGCGCGCTGGGCCTGAACGCCCTGTCCTCGACCGAGCTGGCGCTGCGCGACCGCGCGCTGCACCAGGCCCGCGAAGGCATCGCCGAGCGGATCGAGGAGATCGCGGCGGAGCAGCATCTGTCGCCCGAGGTCGGCAAGGAGGCGGCGGAGGCCTATCGCAGCCGCCTCAGCGGCCTGGCCAGCCGGCCCTTCATGCTCGACCCGGTCGAGCGCGAGCGGGTCGGGCTGATGGCCCTGGCCAACCGCGAGCGCGACCTGGTGGTCGAGCATTTCGACCAGAAGCTGATGTCGCGCCGCACCACCGTCGACCTGCTGGCGCAGGTCGGCCGGCTGCACGACGCGGCCATGACCGACGGCCGCGCCGGCTATCTCGATGCAGCGGCCGGCAACATCAATTTCGGCTTCACCTTCCGGATGACCATCCTGCTGCAGCGCTACACCGGCTGGCAGGCGCCGCTCTCCAGTCGCATCGCCGACCGGCTGGAGATGCTGAAGGTCGCGCGGATGATGATCGAGATGCTGAAGCGCCATGCCGAGGCCGAGTTGCGGCGGCTGCTGGGCGCCGAGGTCTGGCAGTCGCTCGACGCGGTGCTGACCACCCGGCTCGAGTCCTGTGTCGCCGCGATCGACGCGCTGCGGCTGCAATATCCGGACTATGAGCGGGCGATGTCCGAGCGCTTCCTGCGTTGGGCGGCGCTGCGGCTGGAGACGGCGGAATACGACGATCTGCGCAACCAGCAGTTCATCAGCGGCGAGATCTACGAGGATCTGCAGCGCGATGTCGGTCGCCTCTACGAGAGCCTGCAGCGCCGGCCGCAGCTCGACCTCGGGCTCAGCACCGACGCGCTGGTGCAGCGCCTGCCGTTCTTCCAGGGCCTGGGGCAGGAGCGCATCGCCCAGATCTGCCGGCTGCTGAAGCCGATCTTCGCGGTGCCGGGCGACATCATCGTCAACGCCGGCGACCGCGGCGACACCATGTACTTCATCTCCTCAGGTGCTGTGGAGATCGGCCGCGGCGGGCGCAAGTTCCGGCTTGGCCGTGGCGATTTCTTCGGCGAGATGGCGGTGCTGATCAGCGGCCGGCGCACCGCCACGGTGACCGCCATAGGCTTCTGCAAGCTCTTGGTGCTGAACGCCCGCGACCTGCAGGAGCTGGCCAGCGCCCATCCCGATCTGCGCCGCACCATCACCGCCGTGGCCCGCGCCCGCAGCGCCGAGCCGGGCCGTTCGATTTCGGCGGTCGGCGAGGAAGAGCCGGTCTGAGGCTGCGAGCCTCTGGAGCAAGGGGATGACGATGCTCGACGATATCCGGGCCCTGGTCTTCGACGTGTTCGGCACGGTGGTCGACTGGCGCAGCGGCGTGGCGCGCGAGGCGGCGCCATTCCTGCAGCGGCACGGCGCGGCGGCGGTCGATCCCCTGGCCTTCGCCGATGCCTGGCGCCGCCGCTATTCGCCGGCGATGGAAGAGGTGCGCAGCGGCCGCCGCCCCTTCGTTCGGCTCGACGTGCTGCATGGCGAGAACCTGGATGCCGTGCTGCCCGAATTCGGCATCGACCCCGCCGCGGTCCCGGCCGCGGAGCTGGCGGAACTGAACCTCGCTTGGCATCGCCTGGATCCGTGGCCGGATGCGGTCGCCGGCCTCACCCGACTCAAGGCAGGCTTCATCATCGCGCCGCTGTCCAACGGCAATATCAGCCTGATGATCGGCATGGCGAAGCGCGCCGGCCTGCCCTGGGATGCGATCCTCGGCGCCGAGGTGGCGCAGGCCTACAAGCCGACGCCCGAAGCCTATCTCCGCACCGCCGAGGTGCTCGCGCTGCCGCCCGGGCAGGTCTGCCTGGTGGCGGCCCACAATGGCGACCTGGCGGCGGCGCGCGCCTGCGGCCTGCACACCGCCTTCGTGCCGCGCCCGACCGAACACGGCCCGGCGCAGACGACCGACCTGCGGCCGGAGCAGGATTGGGATGTCGTTGCCGAGGATTTCGGGTCGCTGGCAAAGGCGCTGGGTGTCTAGGCGAACGGAACCGAAGCGGCAGCCCGGCGTTCCTGAGGCATGACGTCATGCGGGTCGGCTCAAGGTTTTGCGCGTTGCCTCTCCCGCCCTGGGAGACCATTTCAGCATTCCCAACACCGTCATTGCGAGCGCAGCGAAGCAATCCAGAGGCCGCACGCACTGGCCCCTGGATTGCTTCGTCGGCTTCGCCTCCTCGCAATGACGGTGAGGAATAGCGGCTTTGAGATCCCGCCAAGCGGGATAGGCCACGCGTTGGTCCGTTCGACCCTGCGAACCCCCTGTCGCCGCGCGGTTCCTGCGGCCGTCGGCCTGGGGTAGAGTGGCTCCGATGCGGCGCCTCCTCCCCAATCGTCGCTGGACGATCGGCCTCCTGGGCCTCCTCGGCGTGGTCGTCGTCCTCGGCATCGCCGCACGCGCACTGTTGCCCGGTCTGGTGCAGCGGGAGGCGATCTCCCGTTTGCAGGCCGAAGGCATCCCGGTTGAAAAGCTGACCGTCTCCCGCCTCGGCCTCGGGTCGGCCGAGGTCGGCGGCATCGCCCTGGCCGATGGCCGCATCTCAGTCGACAAGATCGATCTCGGCTTCAGCCCCTGGACCCTGATCCGAGAGGGGCACCTGACCTCGATCGAGCTGTCCGGCGTCTCGATCCGCATCGGCATCACCGCCGAAGGCGCGCTGGACTTGCCGCGCATGGCGCTGCTGACGGAGTCTTCGCAGAGCGGCGGCGCTGGCTTTCCGATCCCATTCCAGACCATTTCGGTCCGCGACAGCGTCATCATCCTGGACACGCCCTACGGCCCGATCCGGACACCGGTCGAGGCCGAAGGCGCGGTGAACGCCCAGGGCCGGCTGGTGTGGAAGGGGCGGCTGGCACCCGCGGGCGCCGGCGGCGCCGCCACGGCCCAGTTCGACTTGACCAACACACCGCAGGGCCAGGTCTGGGGTGGTGCGCAGCTGGAACAGGCGTCGTTCCGGTCGACCCAGGTCGGGCTCGACGGGGTCGGCGGCTGGATCGCCTATGGCGGCGAGCGCGACACCAGCGGCAAGATCGAAGGTGCGCTGTCGATCGGCGAGGTCGAACGCGGCGCCACCCGGCTGCGCAACGTCGCCCTGCAGGGCAACGGCACGCTGCAGCGGGTCGAGCGCTTGTTCCTGACCGCCGACATCGGCACCGGGGCGGGGGACGGCAATCTTTGGCTCCAGGTCCAGGGCACGGCGAACGGGCCGGGCACCGACCTGACGCTGCAGATCAATGCGAACAACCTGGCTGCCGTGGCGCCCGCCTTCGGCTTCGAGGGCGGCATCGCCGGCAAGGCCACGCTGTCGGCCGCGGTGACGGTGCGGAACCCCGGCCTGCCCAGCCTGTCGGATTTATCTTCACTGCAGGCCGATGGCGGCATCCAGCTTTCGACCGACGGGCTCCAGACCGGCGACGCCATGGCGCTGCAGACCGGCCGCTTCAACGCCGCCGTCGACCTCAAGGATGGGGTGCTGACCCTGGCCGGGCGCAATGTCTGGAAGGTCGTCGGGCGCTTCGCCTCCGGTAAGCTGGCGGTCGATCTCGACTGGAGCCGCGGCACCAGCGGGCCGCAACGCCTGGTGTTCCGGCGCACCGACGATGCCTGGTGGACCAGCCTTGCCGGCGCCACCAAGGGCAATGTCGCTGGCTTCGACGTCTCCGGCTCGGTCGATGCCGCGTTGGGCATGACCGATGCCGGCCAGGCGCTGGTCCGGGTGCCGGAGGCGGTGCTGGACCTCGACCCGTTCCAGGCGATCGGGCTGACCGTCGACCCCGGCCCGATGACGGTGTCGGGTGAAACCACCGCCGATGGCTGGACCGCGACGCTGGCCGGCAGCTCGACCATCGGCCTGCCGGGCAAGGCAGGCGGCAATGCCACGGCGCATGGCGCGGTGCGGGTCGATTCGGTCGCCGGCCACCTGACGGTGCGGCCCGAAGGCTGCCTCGGCGTCGATGTGCCGGCGCAGGATTTCACCCCGCGGCTGCGCCTGGCCGAACCGGCTGCGGCGCAGCTGTGCCCGGATGGCGATCGGCCGCTGCTGGAGACCAACCTGTCGTCCGACCTGCCGCCGATCCTGCGCGCCACCATGCCGGCGGTGGCGCTGGATTTGGCGATCGGGGCGGGGCCGTCGCCGACGCGGCTGACCGCGACCACGCCGATCCTCACCATCACACCGTCGCAGCCGGCCGGGTCCTATCGCCTGACCGCGCAGGACGGGCAACTGGCGCTGCCGGATGCCGGGCTGACGGTGCAGGGCGTCGACGCCGATATCGCGCTCGATCCGGGCGCCGTGGTGCCGGCGGACGCCACGCTGACCGCCCGGCAGCTGTCGATCGAGGGAAATCCGGTGGTGCCGCTGTCGGCCAAGGCCCACGGCCGCTACGATTCCGGCACCGCCATCATGTCGATCGATGCCGATGTGACCGATCCGCAGGGCCGCGCCCGGGCCACGGCCACCGGCCGGCATGATCTGGCAACCGGCGACGGCGCCATCGACCTGGCGCTCGACCCGATCCGCTTCCGCAAGCGCGGGCTGCAGCCGAAGGATGTGATCCCCGCCTTGTCCAGCGTGCCGCTGACCTGCGTCGACGCCCGGCTGGAAGGCGGCGGCCGCATCGCCTGGGGCGACGGTGCCGGCACCGCGATCGGCTTCCGCCTGCGCGATGCCGGCTTCCGCACCCCCTGGGGCCGGGCGGCAGGGGCGGCTGCCGACCTCCGGCTCGACCGGCTGGCGCCGCTGCGGCTGCCGGCGGGGCAGCACGCCACGGTCGGACGCTTCATCCTCGACGACAAGACGCCGCCGCTGTCCGATCTCGACGCCCGCTTCGGTTGGGACCGCGCCGGCGGCGTCGGCCTGCAGCAGATGGCGGTGGACTGGTCCGGCGCGAAGATCCGGGTCGACGGGCTGCGCATGGCCGGGGGCCGGCGCGGCGCACCCGCGGTGCTGCGGATCGAAGGGTTGGACCTGGCGCGGGCCCTGGCCGTGGCCGGGATCGATGGCGTCACCGCCACCGGCATGGTCGACGGCACCGTGCCGTTCCGCCTCGTCGGCGACGCCGTGGTGGTCGAGAACGGCGTGCTGGCGACCCGCGGCCCCGGTGAGATCCGCTATGCTGCCGATGCGGCGCCGCAGGAAATCAAGACCGCGGCCGCGCAGCCCGGCATGGACACGCTGATGACGGCACTGCAGAACTTCCAGTACCAGTCGCTGCGGGCGACGCTGGACGGCCGCAGTGACGGCGAGGCCCGGGTGAAGCTCGCGGTGCGCGGCGCCAACCCGGATCTCTATGGCGGCTTTCCGATCGCGCTCAATGTCGACCTGTCCGGCGCGCTCTACGTTATCGCCCGGCGCAGCATGGCGCTGGCGCAGATCGGCGACCGGGTTCGGGACTATTATGCACAGCGGCTGGGGCGCCGCACGGCCTCGCCATGCTGAGCGGGGCCACGATGTTGACCGGGAAAGGCCAGAGACCGATGACCGACCGATCCCGACCCTTCTGCGCCGGGCTTTGCCTGGCCGGGGTGCTGGCCGCTGCCTGTTCGCCGGTGATCCGGGTCGAAGCGCCCGACAAGCCGATCGAGATCAACCTGAACGTCCGGGTCGACCAGGAGGTCAAGGTCAAGGTCGACCGCGACCTGGAAAAGGTCGTCGGCAAGAACCCGGCGCAGCCGTGAGGGGACGCCGGGCGGCCACCCCCATTCTTGTCATGCCACGGCTCGACCGTGGCATCCAGGGGCAGCCGGAGCGGTTCTTGATGGCCCCTGGATTGCCCGGTCAAGCCGGGCAATGACAATAAAAACAAATGATTGAACAGTGTTCTTAAGGCGCGCGCCCGCGCTTCACGGCGCCCAGCGGGTGAAGACGTAGTCGTGGTTCTGCACCCGGGCCTGGTGGCAGGCGAAGCAGGTCTCGTGCTGCGCCTGGTCGACCGGCTTGCCGTTGATGAAGCGGCCGAAGCCCCAGCCGCCGGTGGCGGCATACCGCTTCGAATCCTTGACCATGACCTGGACGGTGGTGGCCGCGCCGGGAACCCAGGCGGGCGCGAATTCGGTGGACTGGGTGTGCTTCCAGGCCAGCTTGACCAGCACGGTGCCGTCCGGGAAGGGCAGGGTGCCCTCGGCATAGGCCTTGATCGCCATGGGATTGCCGACGACGGCGCGCAGCTCGTCCAGCGGCGGCGCCTCCTGGGCCACCCCGACCAGCTCCCATTGCCGGTAGCCCTCGGGGATGGTGACGCCGTAGATCGGCGACGCGTTGTCCGGGTTCGGCGCATCGGCGGCCCACGACATTGCGGCGAAGATCGATGTCGTCATGGCCACGGCGAACACGGCGGCGTAAGCGGTTCTCATCGGAAGATCCCTTTCGGTCCAGGCCCTGGCACCTGCTGTTCCCCCGTTTCCGCCGGGCGACCAGCAGCCTTCGCCGGACGGCACAGCGCGTCGATTGTCGCCGGCATCCAAGCAGAGCTCACGCCGACGCGGTTGTTAAGGCTTGTTAGATGTTGGCAGCGGCTGGGTCAGAGGTCGGGCGGCCGCTGGTGCGCCAGGGCCAGCGACCGGGCCAGGGCAGGGCCTAGCGCCAGCCCGTGGGTGTCGCGCAGATAGGTCTGGAAGTCGTAGATCGTCACGGCAGGGCAGGTCTCGAATTCCAGGATCCGGGCGTTGCCATCCGCGCCGACCCGCAGGTCGACCGAGAAATAGTCGCGCAGGCCGAACAACTCGGCCAGCCGAGGCACGACGGCCTCGGCGGTGGCGACGATGCGGGCCGCGGCCGGGTCCGACCGCGCCTCGACCCGCACATCCGACAGCTTGGGCACGAAGGCGCGGTCCTGGCCTTCGCCGAAGCCGGTCGCGGTGCCGTCGGTGTCGCGGCTGCCGGACAGGCTGGCATTGTCGCGCATGGTCATGAAGGCGCCGCCGGTCTCGCTGCCGGGGTTCTTGAGCAGCCGGGCGATGCCCAGTGACGCGGCCAGCGGCCGACCGACCTCCATGACGCTGACCCGGATGTCGTCGCCGGGGATGAAGGGCTGGATCACCGCCCGGTCGCGATAGCGCTGGTGCAGCCGCGCCGCCAGGCGCAGCGCGGCCGCCGCATCCGCCGCCCGGGAGTCGCCGAAGATGCCGATCTTGGCGCCCAGCGTGTTTGGCTTGACGAAGAAAGGCCCCGGCCCGTCCAGCACCGCGGCGCCGGCGATCACCCTGTCGCCCTCGACCAGGGCCGTCGGCGGCACCGGCAGGCCGGCGGAGGCTGCCAGCGCGGTGCATTTGAACTTGTCCTGGCACAGATGCTGGGCCTGCGGCGGGCTGCCGTAGCAGCCGATGCCGGCGAGGCGGGCCAAAGCCGGCACGGCGCTGCCGCGGTAATAGGCGATGCCATCGGTCTGGCACCACAGCATGGTGTCGTCGCGGCGGGCGACCAGGTCGGGCAGGGTGTCCAGCAGCCCGTCGAGCTCGACGAAGACGCTGTCCAGCCCGGCCTCGGCCAGCGCGGCCGCAATCTCCGGCCGGATGGCGACGAGATCGGTGGCCTGGGCCAGGTAGCAGGCGATCTCCGCCGCCATGGCGCCGTCGAACCCCATGGCGTCCAGCCGCGCACGGCACGCCGCCTCGGTCTCATAGGCGATGACCACGCGGCGGAGCGGGGAGGTCGGCATGGCGGCTCCGGAGGGCAGGGTGTCGCTGAGCGATGATGCGGTGGATGCGACGCCGCGGCAACGCCCCGGCTTCAGCCGTAACCTCATTCGCCGATGTCGACACCCTCCGGCAATGCCGGCGCCGCACGGTTCCGGGACAACAGCCTGGGAGAAGGCCATGCGGCCGCAGGACTCGTTTCTCGACATCCCGCCGATCGCCACGCGCGGCACCGAAGCGGCGGACTCATCCGCCAGGGCGGCCGAAGGCATGCTTGCCGGCATCCGCGATCTCGGCCCCGCCATCACCGCCCGGACGGCGGAGATCGAAGCTGGCGGCCGGGTTCCGCTCGACCTGATCGACGCGCTGCGATCGCTCGGCGTCTTCCGCATGTTCGCGCCGCGCAGCCATGGCGGGCTGGAGCTGGAAGTGCCGGACGCGATGGCGGTGATCTCGGCGCTCAGCCGGATCGACGGCTCGGTCGGCTGGACCGCGATGATCGGCAGCGCCTCCGCCATCTTCGCGCCGCAGCTGCCGCGCGAGACCTATGACCGGATCTACCGCTACGGCCCCGATGTCATCACTGCCGGCTCGATCCAGCCGGCGGGCCGGGCCGAGGCGGTGCCGGACGGCTGGCGGGTCAGCGGGCGCTGGGCCTTCGCCAGCGGCTGCCAGCACGCCGACTGGATGATCGGCATCTGCGTCGTGACCGAGGATGGCAAGCCGGTGGTAGGGCCTGCCGGCGAGGCAGGGCCGCCGCGGATGCGGGGCGTCGTGCTGCCGGCCAGCGACTGGCAGGTCGAGGACACCTGGCATGTCGCCGGGCTCAAGGGCACCGGCAGCCATCACATCGCGCTGCAGGACGTGGTGGTGCCGGAGGCGAATTTCTTCGACTTCCCGAACGGCACCGCCTGCCTGAGGGGGCCGCTGTACCAGGCCGTGCCGCAGCTGTTGCCCCTGTTCCACGGCGCCTTCAGTGTTGGCATGGCCGAGGCGGCCCTGGCCGAGCTGGTCGCGCTGGCCGCCACCGGCCGGCAACAGCTGCGGGCGCCGGCGCCGATGCGGGAGTCGGAGGTGTTCCAGAGCGAACTCGGCCGGGTCGCCGCCGATGTCCGGGCGGCACGGGCGGCGCTCGAGGTCCAGGCGGCCAGCCATTGGCGCCACGCCCTGGCCGGCACGCTGAAGGACGACGCCCTGCACGTCCAGGGCACCCAGACCGGCATCTGGATCATCACCACCTGCGTCCGGGCCGCCGATGCCTGCTTCGCCCTGGCCGGCGGCGCCGCGCTGTACGACACCTCACCGCTGCAGCGCCGGCTGCGCGACCTGCACGCGGCGGCGCAGCATGCCGCCGTACAGCAGCGCCACTACGTCCGCGCCGGCCAACTGCTGCTGGACCGGGCGATGGCCGCGGCCGCCTGATCGGGTTGGGGCTTCAAAGACTGCCTGGAATCGTGTCGCCGTGAGTCGGCTGGCGGTGGTTTCGAGACCCGGCGCGCAGCGGACATGGTCGTCCGTGAGCACCGGAAGCGCAGAAACCGGTTACGGGCGGTCTTTCAGGGGAAGGCGCAGACTTCGCTGGTCACCCGGACGAAGCTGCGCTCGCCCTCGATCAGGCTGAACCGGTATTCCTTCTCGCCGACCACCAGGCTCTGGAACAGCGGCAGCATGCCGGTGGTGCTGGCCTGCTTGCCGTCGATGCCGCGGAAATTGACCGTGATCGGCTTGGCCGGGTCGTACGCGGCCTGGGCCTTGCCGCTTTCGTCGACCGTGCCTTCGCCGCGGCCGGTCACGGCGATGGTGTTGTTGGCGAAGGCGACCGAGCTGTTGGAGCCGACCGCGTTCTGCGTCGGCAGGATGAAGCGCTTGCTCTCGCCCGTCTTGCAGTCGCGCGCCGCCGAAGCCTGGTCGATGTAGAAGGCCAGCCGCTGCGGATCGAGCCCGTCATGCAGCCGCTGTGCCACCTTGTCGGCCAGCTCGCGATAGGTGCCGGTCGGCACCTCGCGCTCGAATCGGGCGGTCAGCTCGCGATACTGGATCTGCGCCGTCTGCGCCGCCGCCTGCAGCTGGATCCGCTCCTGCTCCAGCCCGCCCTTGGCCTGGGTCAGGCTGGTGACCTGGCCCTGCAGCGTCGTGATCTGCCCCTTCGTTCGCTCCACGCCGATCTGGTAGGCGAAGCCCGCCGCCACCAGCAGGACCGTGATCGAGAAGAAGACGCGGATGATCGTACCCCAGACGCGCCGGCGGTAGCGACGCTCCGGATCGTAGAGACCGAGACCCATATACCCAATCCTGACTCTTTGCCGGCGACTGCCGCCGCCGTAGCATGGCCCGACTGTTACGACAGCGGCCCCCCGGCCGCCAAGCCCGACATGGCTGCCTGTGCGATTAGGGCGGCTTTTCCTTGCGGGACGGGCGCGCTATAATTCGCTTGTTCCAAAAAAGACTCGACATAGAATTTTTGTTCTGGAGGAGCGCAGCGTGGGTTCGATCCATCACTTCATCGACGGCAAGGCCGCGCCCGGCCACAGCGGCCGCGGCGGCGACGTGTTCAACCCGGCGACCGGCGAGGTCTCGGGCCGCGTCGACTTCGCCTCGACCGACGAGGTCGGCGCCGCCATCGCCTCCGCCCAGAAGGCGCTGCCCGGCTGGGCGGCGACGGCGACGGTGGTCCGGGCCCGCGTGATGTTCAAGTTCAAGCAGCTGATCGAGGAGAACATCGAGGAGCTGGCGCAGATCGTCACGGCCGAGCACGGCAAGGTGCTGTCCGACGCCAAGGGCTCGATCCAGCGCGGCCTCGAGGTGGTGGAGTTCGCCTGCGGCATCCCGCATCTGCTGAAGGGCGAATTCTCGGAGAATGTCGGGCGCGAGATCGACAGCTTCTCGCTGCGGCAGCCGGTCGGCGTCTGCGCCGGCATCACGCCGTTCAACTTCCCGGTGATGGTGCCGCTGTGGATGTTCTCGATCGCGGTGGCCTGTGGCAACACCTTCATCCTGAAGCCGTCGGAGAAGGACCCGACCGCGGCCAACTGGCTGGCGGCGAAGCTGCTTGAGGCCGGCGCGCCTCCCGGCGTGCTGAACGTGGTGCATGGCGACAAGGTCGCCGTCGACGCGCTGCTGACCGACCCGCGCGTCGCCGCGATCAGCTTCGTCGGGTCGACCGCGATCGGCGAATACATCTATTCGACCGCCGCCGCGCACGGCAAGCGGGTGCAGGCGCTGTGCGGCGCCAAGAACCACATGGTGGTGATGCCGGACGCGGATCTCGACAAGGCGGTCGATGCGCTGATGGGCGCGGGCTACGGCTCGGCCGGCGAACGCTGCATGGCGGTCTCGGTCGCGGTCGCGGTCGGTGATGTCGGCGACAAGCTGATCGCCAAGCTGGAGCCGAAGGTGCGGGCGCTGAAGGTTGCACCGGGCACCGACCCGGAGGCCGAGATGGGGCCACTGGTCACCAGGCAGCACTACGACAAGGTGCGGTCCTACGTCGATATCGGCGTCCAGGAAGGCGCCAAGCTGGTGGTCGACGGCCGCGACCTGAAGCTGCAGGGCTATGAGGGCGGATATTTCCTCGGCGGCTGCCTGTTCGACCATGTCGAACCGAACATGCGGATCTACAAGGAAGAGATCTTCGGGCCGGTGCTGGCTGTGGTCCGCGCGCCGGACTTCAAGACGGCGCTGGGCCTGGTCAACGACCATGAATACGGCAACGGCACCGCGATCTTCACCCGCGACGGCGACGCGGCACGGACCTTCGTCAGCAACTGCAATGTCGGCATGGTCGGCGTCAACGTGCCGATCCCGGTGCCGATGGCGTTCCACACCTTCGGCGGCTGGAAGCGCTCGGCCTTCGGCGATCTCGGCATGTACGGCAATGACGGGGTGCGCTTCTACACCAAGCTGAAGACGGTGACCGAGCGCTGGCCGACCGGCATCAAGGGCGGTGCGGAATTCACCATGCCGGTGATGCGCTAACCCTTACGGGTCGGTGAAAGACGACGAGGCGGGCGAAAGCCCGCCTCGTTGCGTTTGGGGCAGGGCGGTCAGGCGGCCGCAGCCGCCAGGCCCGGGGTGGCCTTGGCCTGCTGATGCGCCTCGGCAAGCGCGCGGTCGCGGTGCTCCGGCCCGTAGCCCAGGCCCTCGGCCCGGACGAAGTCGATGTCGGTGACGCCGATAAAGCCGAGCACGGTGCGCAGATAGACCTCCTGGTGGTCCAGCGCCTCGAGGCCCGCGGTGTAGATGCCGCCGCGCGAGGAGGCGATGATCACCTTGCGGCCGCCGGCCAAGCCGACCGGGCCCGTCTCGCTGTAGCGGAAGGTGCGGCCGGCCTGGGCCAGCCGGTCGATCCAGCCCTTCAGCTGGGTCGGGATCGTGAAATTGTACATCGGCGCGCCGATCACCACGACGTCGGCCGACAGGAACTCCCCGACGATCGCATCGATCAGCGCCCGCTCTTCGGCCTGGATCGGCGTCAGCTCGGCATCCTTGCCGAACTTGACCACCGCCACGCGCTCGGCGTCGAGGTGCTGCGGCGCGTCGACGACGAGGTCGCGATACACCAGCTCGGCCTGGGGGTGGTGGGCCCGCCAGGCATCGACGGTCGCCTTGGTCAGCTGGCGCGACACCGAGGCATCGCCGAGCACGCTGGAATCGATCTGGAGAATCTTCATGATGGCCCCTCCGGGACTGCAAGTGATATCGCCATTGCATTTACGGATGATGCCAATCAGTCTGTAGTCCCTGATTTTGCGATGGATCGTTCCATTCGCGGGCACAATCCCTCGGCGAGGGCATGGACGATGGCACTGGACCTCAACGATCTCAGGCTGTTCGCCAAGGTGGCGCAGCTCGGCGGTTTCACCGCGGCCGGCCGGGCGCTCGGCCTGCCCAAGTCGCGGCTCAGCCGCCGCATCGCCGGGCTGGAGGACCAGCTCGGCGTCCGGCTGCTGCAGCGCTCGACCCGCCGGCTGTCGCTGACCGATGTCGGCGAAAGCTTCCTGCGCCATTGCGAGACCATCCTGGTTGAGGCCGAGGCGGCGGAGCAGGCGGTGGCGCAGGCCCGGTCGGAGCCGAGCGGACTGGTCCGCGTCACCTGCCCGCAGATCCTGGCCCAGACCATGATCGCGCCGCTCATCAACAGCTTCCTGGCGGCCCACCCGGCGGTGCGCATCGCCATGGAGCTGACCGGCCGCCGCGTCGACGTGATCGAGGAGCGGGTCGACCTGGCCTTCCGGGTGCGGCGGCCGCCGACCGAACCGTCCGACGTCGTCGTCCGGGTGCTGGCCCAGACTCGCGGCGTGGTGGTGGCCGCGCCGGCGCTGCTCGACCGGCTCGGCCGCCCGGTGGAACCGGTGGATCTGATCCGGCTCGGCACGCTCGACCTGCACCATGCCGACGGCCGCCATGTCCTGACCATGGTCGACGGCACCGGCGCGACCCAGTCGGTGCCGCATGTGCCGCGGCTGGCGACCGACGACATGTTCACGCTGCGCCAGGCCGCGATCGACGGGCTCGGGGCGGTGCTGCTGCCGGACTACATCTGCCGGCCGGCGATCCAGGCCGGGCTGCTGGAGCACATCCTGCTCGACTGGCGCATGCCGGAGGGGGAGGTGCAGGCGGTGTTCGCCTCGCGCCGCGGCTTGGTGCCGGCGGTGCGCGCCCTGGTCGACCATGTCGTCCGCTGGGTGCCGCAGGCGGTGGCGATCTGCGACAGCGAACTGGCGGAGGCCGAGCGCCTGCCGCCCTATGCCGATTCCGGCGCCAATGCAGCCGCGCTCGGCCTCGATGCCTTGTTGACGTCCGCGCCGGCCCGCCACTAGCTTGGCGGCGACGGTTCCTTCGGGATCAAAAGGGAACGCAGTGCGGGGCGGCGACGCCTCAATGCTGCGGCTGCCCCCGCAACTGTAAGCGGTGAGCCATCCGCCATCATGCCACTGGAGCCTCGGCTCCGGGAAGGCGGCGGACCGGCGACGACCCGCGAGCCAGGAAACCTGCCGTCAGTTGTGGTCACACGCGAACTCGTCGGGCGGGGTGCACCGATGGTTGCCGAACCGGTCGCGTTGCGGCCGGGGAGACAGCGTTCGCGGTGACGTGCCACAGGCGTGTCCCCGAGGTCTCCATGGCGTCGTCCCCATCCTTTACCTTGAACCGGATCATCGTCCGCCGCGGCTCGATCACCTGCGAGCCGGTCGGGCGCACCGGCCGCCGGGGCCGTGGCGGGCCGCCGCCGGCCGATGTCCGGCTGATGTTCTTCGCCGCCGGCGTGTCGGTGACCCTGGCGGCGCCGGCCCTGGCCCAGGAGGCCATGCCCGCGCCCGTGCCTGTGCTCACGCCGGCCGCAACCCCGGCCCTGATGCTGGAGCCGATCGTGGTCACCGCCAACCGGACGCCGACCCCGGCGGCGGAGGTCGGCAGCGCCGTCACCGTCATCACCCGGCAGGAGCTGGAGGACCGGCAGATCCGCCAGGTCTCCGACGTTCTGCGCGCGGTGCCGGGCGTCGCCGTCAACCGCACCGGTCCGGTCGGCCAGCTGACCCAGATCCGCATCCGCGGCTCCGAGGGCAACCAGACCCTGGTGCTGATCGACGGAGTCGAGGTCAACGACCCCTCGGCCGGCTCGGAGTTCGATTTCGCCCATCTGATGGCCGACGACATTGAGCGGATCGAGGTGCTGCGCGGGCCGCAAAGCGCGCTGTACGGCTCCGACGCCGTCGGCGGTGTGGTCAACATCGTCACCCGCCGCGGGGACGGCCCGATCGGGGGCACCGCGTCTATCGAGGGCGGCGGCTACGGCACGGTGCGCGGCCAGGCCTCGGTCAGCGGCGGCACCGATCAATACGACTTTCTGTTCGGCACGGCCGGGCTGACCACCGATGGCGTCTCGGCCGCCGACCGCCGGCTCGGCAACAGCGAGGCGGACGGCTATCGCAACGGCACCGCCTACGCCAAGGTCGGGCTGCACCCGAGCGAGCTGGTCGATATCGACGTGGTGGGCCGCTACGTCAGCTTCCGCAGCGACCTCGACGGCTTCGCCGGCGGCGTCGGCGCGATCGACACCAAGGACGATGTCGACGGCTCAACCTTTCTCGGCCGGGTCCAGGGCAAGCTGACCCTGCTCGACGGCCGCTGGGACCATATCGTCGGCCTGTCCTACACCGAGGACAGCCGCGACTATCGCAGCGATGGCGACATCACCAGCACCTATCGCGGCAAGACCACCAGGCTGGACTACCAGACCAACCTGACGCTCGATTCCGAGAGGCTGCTGCCGGCCCAGCACCACCTGACCTTCGCCGCCGACCATGAGGAGCAGCAGGCCGACAGCGACAGCGATTTCGCCAGCTTCACCCGGAGCATCGGCTCGACCGGCCTGGTCGGCCACTACCAGCTCGGGCTGTTCGACAGCCTGTTCCTGACCGGCAGCATCCGCCACGACATCAACGACCTGTTCCGCGACACCACCACCTATCGCTTCACCGCCGCCTACCAGGTCGAGGCGACCGGGACCAAGCTGCGCGCCTCCACCGGCACCGGGGTGAAGAACCCGTCGCTTTTCGAGCTTTACGGCTACACCAACACCTATCGCGGCAACCCGAAGCTGAAGCCGGAAAGCGCGCGGGGCTGGGACGCCGGCTTCGACCAGCAGATCTGGGGTGACCGGGTGGTGTTCGACGCCACCTATTTCGACCAGCGCATCTCCGACCTCATTGTCGGCACTGGCCAGAGCTCGACCAATCTCGATGGCACCTCGGTCGCCCGCGGCGTCGAACTCGGCCTCACGGTCACGCCGGTCGACGACCTGACCATCCGCGCCTCCTACACCTACACCGACGCGCATGACGCCACGGGGGCGGAGCTGGTGCGGCGGCCGCGCAATCTCGCCAGCCTCGACGTGAACTACCGCTTCCTGGACGGCGCGGCGAACCTCAACCTTGGGGTCGACTACAACGGCCGGCAGAAGGACCTGGCCTTCGACGCCGCCTACAACAGCTCGCCCGTGACGCTGTACGGCTATACGCTGGTGAACCTAGGGGGATCCTACCAGGTGAGTGGCGCGGTGCAGGTTTATGGCCGGATCGACAATCTTCTGGATGAAGCCTACGAGGAGGTCTGGAGTTATGGCACGCCCGGCCGCGCCGGCTATCTCGGCATGAAGGTCAGCTTCTGATCCCGATGGCCCGATCCGCAACGCTCCGCGTGCTGCTTCCCCTCGTCGCCGCCCTGGGCTTCATGGCCGGGCCGGCGCTGGCCAAGCCGCAGCGGATCGTTTCGCTCAATCTCTGTGCCGATGCGCTGGTGCTGCGGCTGGCCGACCGTGCCGACATCCGCTCGGTGACCTGGCTGGCGCGCAACCCCGAGAATTCCGTGGTGGCGGCGGAGGCGGCGACGGTGCCGGTCAACCATGGCCTGGCGGAGGAGGTGGCGGCGCTGGACCCCGACCTCGTCGTGGTCGGTGCCTTCACCAACCGCGCCACCGTGGCGCTGCTGCGCCGGCTGGGCCTGCCGATCCTGGAACTCGGCGTGCCCGGCACCATCGACGGCATCCGCGCCCAGATCCGCCAGGTGGCAGCCGCGCTGGGCGTGCCGGAGCGGGGCGAGCATATGATCGCGGCGATGGATGCGCGGCTGGCCGCGATCCGGGTACCGGGGGCGCATCCGCTGGCTGTGGTGCTGCGCCCGAACGGCTTCACCGCCGGTCGTGGATCGCTGGTCGACGAGATCCTGGCCCGGGCCGGCACCCGCAACCTCGCCGCCGAACAGGGGCTGGAGAATTATGGCCAGATCCCGCTGGAGACCGTGGCCCTGGCCGGGGTGCAGCTGCTGATCCTGAACCAGGCGGAGAATGCCGCGCCCTCACTGGGCGAAGCGCTGCTGGACCACCCGATCCTCGCCGCCCTGCCGGGGCTGCGGCCGGTCCGGGTGCCGGCGCGGCTGTGGACCTGCGGCGGGCCCGAGGTGGCCGAGGCAGCGGCCCTGATCGCCGCCGCGGCCCGCCAGGTGGAGGGGGAGGGGCCATGAGCGCCGAGGACCGCGCCACCCCATCCTACGCCCTGCTGATCGGCGGCCTGACCCTTGCGGCGCTCGCCTGCCTCGCCTGGTCGGTCGCCACCGGCTATGCCCCCTTCGACCTCCCGGCCGCGCTCGGCGACGTGCTGGCGGGGCGGCAGAGCCTGCCGGGGCTGGTGCTGGTCGAACTGCGACTGCCGCGGGCGCTGCTGGGGCTGCTGGTCGGCTTCAGCCTCGGCCTCAGTGGTGCAGCGATGCAGGGGCTGCTGCGCAACCCGCTGGCCGAGCCCGGGGTGATCGGCGTCTCGGCCGCGGCGGCGCTGGGCGCCGTGCTGACGTTCTATTCCGGCCTCGCCGGCAGCTTCGCGCTCGCCCTGCCGCTGGGAGGCATCGCCGGGGCGGTGCTGGCCACGCTGCTGCTGTTCGGGCTGGTCCGGCGCGGCGCCGGCACCATGACGCTGATCCTGGCCGGCGTCGCCATCAGCAGCGCCGCCGGGGCGCTGACGGCCCTGGCCCTCAACCTGTCGCCCAACCCCTATGCTGCCTTGGAGATCGTGTTCTGGCTGATGGGGTCGCTGGCCGATCGCAGCCTGGACCATGTCTGGCTGGTGCTGCCGCCGATGCTGGTCGGCTGGGGCCTGATCCTGGCCGGCGCCCGCGCGCTCGACGCGCTCAGCCTGGGGGAAGACACGGCGGCCAGCCTCGGCTTCGCCCTGGGCCGTCTGCGGCTGCAGCTGATCGTCGGCACCGCCCTGGCGGTCGGCAGCGCCGTGGCGGTGACCGGGGCGATCGGCTTCGTCGGGCTGGTGGTGCCGCATCTGCTGCGGCCGCTGGTCGGGCACCGGCCGGGCCGGCTGTTGCTGGTCAGTGGCCTCGGCGGCGCCATCCTGATCCTGCTGGCCGATATCGGGCTGCGGCTGATCCGGGTGCAGCCGGAGCTGAAGCTCGGCGTCGTCACCGCGATCATCGGCGCGCCCTTCCTGTTCAGCCTGATCTACCGGCTGCGGCGGAGCCCGTGATGCGGATCGACGCTGCCGGAATTCGCATCGCCCTGGGCGGCCGCCCGATCCTCGACGGCATCGACCTCGCCCTGGCGCCCGGCGAGCTGGTCGGGCTGATCGGCCCGAACGGCACCGGCAAGACCACGCTGCTGCGCATTCTGGCCAATCTGCAGGCACCGGATGGCGGCTCGATCCGCTACGACGGCCAAGCGGCGCGGGATCTCGGCAGCCGGGCGCTGGCTCGCGGCCTGTCGGTGCTGATGCAGGGTGACGACGTGCATTGGCCGCTGCGGGTCGATCATCTTGTCGCGCTTGGCCGGCTGCCGCATCGCCGCCTGCTGGGCGGGATGTCGACGGCGGATCAGGCCGCGGTAGAGCAGGCGCTGGCCGACGCCGATGCGGCGCATCTGCGGCTGCGGACCGCCAGCACCCTGTCGGCCGGGGAGCGGATGCGGGTGCTGTTCGCCCGCGCACTGGCGGTGGAGGCACCGATGCTCTTCGCCGACGAGCCGGTGGCGGCGCTGGACCCGTTCCACCAGCTGCAGGTCATGGAGCTGCTGCAGGCCCGCGCCAGGACCGGGACGGGCGTGCTGGTGGTGCTGCACGACCTGGCGCTGGCCGGCCGGTTCTGTGACCGCCTGGTGCTGCTGCATCATGGCCGCAAGCAGGCCGATGGCCCGCCGGCCGAGGTGCTGACTGACGACCACCTCCGCCGCGCCTATGCGGTGGAAGTGCAGCGCGGCGAACGCGACGGAGTGGGCTATGTCCTGCCCTGGTCGCGCGTCGGGGAGGCGGGGCAGGGGGAGCAGCGATGACAGGGACGGTGCGGCAGTTGATCCAAGACCAAGCCGCCGAGGCCGGGACCGGCTGGAGCCTGGGCGGCTTCGGCGCCATCGCCGAATTCATGCGCACGCCGGAAGAGCCGGTGGCGATCGCCGCGGATGCGGCTGGCATCGCCGTCGCCACCGATCTCGGCGCGCTGCGGATCGACTGGATCCCCGGGCTGCGCCCCGTCGCTTATGAGACGGCGGTCGAGGGCGACCGCTGGAGTCATGCCGTGGCGCTGTGCCTGGCGGCGGAGCAGGCGGCGATGAACCGGCGCGCCACCGTGGTCGAGCTCGGCCCCGATGCCGCGGCGCTGCGGCCGCAGGACCAGGCCGCCATCCTGTTCGATCTCGGCCTCGGCGTGCTGCAGGCTGATATTTGCCTCCGCACCGCCGATCCGGCCTTGCTGGCGCAGCTGCGCGCCGGGTGCGGCCGGTCGCTGTTCGAGCCCGGCAACCCGCTGATGGGGGCGGTCATCACAGCCGGGCCGCACCGGGTGTTCCAGGCCAGGCTGGGGCGGATCGAGGTCTACCAGCCGGTACCGCCGGCCGACGGCAAGAGTCCGGAGGGGCCGCACACCCATGTGCTGCCGAAGCTGCTGGCCAGCGGCCGGACCCATGCGACGACGGCGCCGATCCCGCCAGGCTGGGTGCCCTGCGCCCATCTGTTCCCGCCGCATCCGTCCCGCGACGCGATGGGCCGCCGCCAGCCCTTCGACCGGGCGCGCCATGATGCGTTCCAGGCCCTGTGGCGGGACTTCGGCGATCCGCGGGCCGTGGCGCTGAAGGACGAGATCCTGGCTGCGGTGGCCGCCGGCGGTGAGGCGGGCCTGCCGGCGCTCGCCAGCCGTGCCGACCGCGCCGTCGGCCGGGTGGCGCGCTGCCAGGCCGCTGCTTTGGCCAAGGCGGGCTGAAGCGCTTCAGCCCTGCGGCGATGGGGCATCCGGCGCGCGTGACGCGGCCCGGCGCTCGCGGATCCGCTCCCGGACGCGGGCCTCCCGCCGGCCTTGCTGCAGCTCGCCGCGGGTCGGCCGCCACCAGCCCCGGGCCCGCTCATCGTCCCCGGCCTCCACGCGGGATGGCCAGACGCCGATCAGCTCATCGAGCGCCGGCCGGCGCCAGGCCGCCCAGACATAGTCGCCGGGAACCAGATCCATGTGCGGATAGAACGGCACGCTGTCGGACCGCTCCGCGATCTCGCCGGCGATCTCGGTGAAGACGAGCATGCCGAAGCGTTCGGTCATCACCGGCTGGTCCAGCGGCGGCAGGTCGTGGGCCGCGACGGGGTAGCGGTGCCGGCGGCGCTCGGCGGCAAGGGCTGCGGCGCGGCGCTGGACCTCCGGGTTCCATTCGGCCAGCCGGCGCTTCCGCCGTTCCTCCGGTTCGTTGCGCCGGGCGGCGGCTTCGATCTCCGGCCAGCGCAGCCACAGCGCCTCATAGGACCGGAACGGCACCCGCCAGGCGCGCTCATCGCTGTCCCACCAGGACCAGGGGATGGCGCGCATCTGGTCGACGACAGTCCTGGAATAGGGCGTCCGGATGCGCAGGTCGTCCGCAACCTCGAGATAGGGGCTCTCTATGGGGTCGAAGGTGTAGGCGTCGCGGCCCTTGGCCTCGTCTTGGCTGCCCGCGGGCAGCTCGCCGGCCAGCCAGCGGGTGAGCCGGCGTTCGGCGGTCTTGCCGGGGATGAACCAGGCGCCCTCGGCCTCGTGCCAGCGGGCCCGGGGAAACGCCGCCCTGAACCGCCCGACCATGGCCCGGTCGTAGGGAAACACCGCCTGGATGCCGGGTTTGTCTCCACCGGCAGGCCGAAGCACCAAGCCGTTCTCTTGCGGCGCGGATGGCTGATCGTCGGGCTGCATATCGACTCAGATGGTAGCACTTGCCCCATCCGTCGATGCACTGGCATCGCGGCCTGCAGACGCCGAAGGCCTGATCCAGCGCGACGGGGATCAGGTCCCCGGCGTGCGGCTCTGGTCGGCGCTGAACTTCACCGGCACCTCGCCGAGATTCTTCAGGTTCAGGGTCAGGAAGAAGGAATAGCCCTCCTTCTCATCTTCGGCCGTGGTGAACTGGCGCTGCACATTGACGCCGAAGGTGAAGCATTCGTCCATGTACTGGGCGCCGACGCTGTAGCGGAACGGCCGCAGGTTCTCGATGTCGTAGGTCATGCCGGTCGACAGCGTCCAATAATCGGACACCTTCGCCGACGCGCCGGCACCAAGCTGCTGCTGGTTGAAGCTGTTGCCGTTGTCGTCGTCGCCCTTGTCGTCGAGCAGGCTGTAGTTGACGTTCAGGTTCAGCCAGTCCGGCCCGGTGGTGGTGGCCTGGATGTATTGCCGGCGGCTGTAGAAGTTGTCCTTGTCCAGCCGGAACCGCCAGTCGAGGTTCAGATAGGGACCCGGATGCACGGTGACGCGGCCGACATAGTCGGACAGCTGGTCGCGCAGGCCGGAGCTTTCCGGGAAGGCGTCATCCTTCTCGAAGCGGTAGCTCTGGCCCAGGAAGAAGGTCGCCGACGTGCCGTCGGTGCCGTACAGGCCGTAACGGAAGCCGTAGGAGACGTGCTGCCCGCCCTCGACCCGGTCGAGCCCGGGGAAGCGGTTGTCGCTGAACAGGTTGATCTCGTCGAACTCGATGTCCGCGCTGTCGTTGTTCGGAATGTTGCCGCCGTTGCTGACCTTGGTCGTGGCGCTGAAGCTGACGATCGGCTCCAGCACCTGCTGGTAGGCGCCGAGCTGTCCGACGAGGGGATAGCGCGCGGTCAGCGTGGCGGACGGGAAGATGCGGGCGGCATCGACGCCGTTGCGGGTGAGGACCTCGTCCGGCCCGCCATCGACCACCCGGGTGCCGTCGGGCACGTCGCTCGAGTTGTAGAAGTCGCTGCGGACATAGCCCTTGGCGCTGAAGACGATGCCCTGGTCGCTGTAGTATTCGCGCTGCCAGCCAAGCTGGCCCGACAGGCGGCGGGTGTCGATGCCGCGGTCAGGGTCGCTGGTCACCGCATCGAAATCGCGCAGCAGGCTGATGGCGCTGGCGTTCACGAACCATTCGCCGCCGAGGATGGTGTTCGGCTCGCTGACGAAGTTCCCGGTCACCCAGGGCAGCACTGTGGGCGAGAAGCCCTTGTTGCCGATGCCGGTGCCGGGGGTGCGCAGATCCTGCCAGTCCAGCGCTTCGACGCCGATGTAGTTCAGGCCGTAGAAGCCCTCGGCAAACGCCCGGCTCTGCAGCACGTCGGAGCCGGAGATGTTGAAGTTGTCGAGATAGCTGCGGTCGGAGGTACGCTGGACGTTGACGCCGAAACGCCAGTTCTGGTCGAAGTCGTAGGCGGCGGTGCCGAAGAAATGCCAGCGCAGCTGCTGCGACCGGAAGTCGAGGTTGCTGCCGTTGAACCCCGAATTGTCGTTCAGGATCTTGCTGTAGCCGCTCTGGTTGACGCTGCCGTCAAGGGTGATCAGGCCCTTGTCGAAGCGCTTGCGGTACTCGCCGGTGAACAACGTGCCGGAATCCCGCGTCACCGTGGCGCCCAGCGTGGCGTCCTGGTCCGGCGAGATATCGACATAGTACTGCAGGCCGAGGAACGGCCCGACATCGGAGGTCGAGCCGAAGCTGGGGAACAGGAAGCCCTGGCGCCGGTCGACCGACGGGTCCGGCATCGAGAAGTACGGCGTGTAGAACAGCGGGACGCCGAACAGGTCGATGAAGGCGTCGTGGTAGATGATGTCCTTCGCCACCTCGTCCTGGACGACCCGCACGGCGCGGATCTGCCACAGCGGCGGCTGCGTCGGATCGTCCTTGCAGAGGTTGCAGGGCGAATAGATGGCGCGGTCGATGGTGGTGATCTCGCCGCGCTCGCGCACGGCGCTGTTGCCGACCATCCGCGAATTGTCCGACAGGATCATCGAGACCTGCTGGATGAAGCCATCCTTCAGGTCGTCGGTCAGCTCGGCGTAATCGGCGAAGGTGACCTCGCCGCCCGGCTGCACCAGCGCGACATGGCCGGTGGCGGCGACGATCTGGGTCTTCTGGTTGTAGGTGACCTGATCGGCGCGGAGGATCTGGTTGTTCTGATTGATCTCGACCTTGCCGCGCGCGGTCACGAGACCCAGCGTCTGGTCGTAGATCAGCTCGTCGGCGATGACGACCGGCGGCTCCCCCGCGGGGGCGGCCGGTTTCTGCTCAGGCGCCGGCGGCTCGGGAGCCCCCGGCGCGGCGGGGGGCTGCTGTTCCTGGGCCGACGCAC
>NZ_JBYRFX010000684.1:0-7650 GCF_057815775.1 Inquilinus sp. | reverse complement strand
TGAGGGTGGCGGCGGCACTGACACGCTCTAGGGCGTCGACAGCAACGACGCCCACCCGGGCGGGGCGGGGGCGCACCATCTCGACGGCGGGCTGGGCAACGATACGGCCAGCTATTACAGCGGCACGGTCGGGGTGACGGTGAACCTGGCCACCGGAACCGGCAGCGGCGGCGACGCCCAGGGCGACACGCTGGTCGGCATCGAGACCATTTCCGGCAGCCAGGGCAGCGACACGCTGACCGGTGACGGCGGGGCCAACACGCTGCGGGGCTGGAACGGCAACGATGTCCTCCGTGGCGGCGCCGGGGCCGACCACCTCGACGGCGGCGCCGGCTTCGACACGGTGTTGTACACCGAGAGCACGGTGGCGGTGACGGTGAACCTGGCGGCGGGCATCGGCCACGGCGGCAATGCCGAAGGCGACGTGCTGACCTCGATCGAGGCCGTCTATGGCGGGTCGGGGAGCGACACGCTGATCGGAAGCGCCGTGGCCAACACGCTGGTCGGCAATGGCGGCAACGACGTGCTCCAGGGCGGCGGCGGCAAGGACAGCCTGACCGGCGGTGCCGGGGCCGACCATTTCGTCTTCACCGCGCTGGGTGACAGCCCGGTGGGCGCCAACGCCGACCGGATCAACGACTTCAGCCACGCCCAGGGTGACCGCATCGACCTGCACGGCATCGACGCCAACACCACGGTGGCCGGGGATCAGGCGTTCCATTTCATCGGCACAGCGGCCTATGGCCACCATGCCGGTGAGCTGCACGAGGGCATTTCCGGCGGCGTCACCACGGTCACCGGTGACGTCAATGGCGACGGCATCGGCGATTTCGCCATCACCTTGACGGGTGGTATTACCCTGGCCGCCGGCGATTTCGTGCTGTAACGGCCGCCCGCCCGGAACAAAGGCGGCCACTGCGCGGTTCTAGCCCGGTTATTGCCGCAATCGGACGCCATAGCGAACGCTCACCCTCCCAAATGGGAGTAGGGGGCGTTCCTCTCTTCAGGCTAGGAACGGATTGGGTCGCGTTGTGGCGACGGATCGGGGGATGCCGTTCGTGTCTGTCGTGTCTTTACTGCTGAGGGTCGAAAAATGCCATCCGACGTTCCTGTCCAGTCAGCGATTGCCGATTCCGTGCCACATCTGGGCGCGCAGCAAGGGGCCCTGCGGATGGGCCGTTTCAGCTTGGCCGCCAAGCGTCTGACTGACATCGCGCTGTCCCTGGTCTGCCTGGCCCTGTTTTCGCCCCTGTTCCTGGCCTGCGCCATCCTGATCCGGCGCTCCGGGCCGGGAATCTTCTACAGCGACAAGCGCGTCGGCCGGGATGGGCAC
Source organism: Inquilinus sp. (assembly GCF_057815775.1). Lineage (NCBI taxonomy): Bacteria > Pseudomonadati > Pseudomonadota > Alphaproteobacteria > Rhodospirillales > Rhodospirillaceae > Inquilinus > Inquilinus sp. The sequence goes on along the minus strand of NZ_JBYRFX010000684.1, from coordinate 6,317 downwards.
GTCTTCTTCTGCCACAAGTTCCGCACCATGGTGCCCAATGCCAACGCGCATCTGGCGGGTTTGCTGGCCAAGGATCCAGTGCTGCGGCAGGAATGGGAGACCAGCTTCAAGCTGAAGGTCGACCCGCGCGTGACCGCGATCGGCCGCTTCCTGCGCAAGACCAGCCTCGACGAACTGCCGCAGCTGCTCAATGTCCTGAAGGGCCAGATGAGCCTGGTCGGCCCGCGCCCGATGTTCGTCGAGGAGCAGGAGCGCTGGGGCGTCGCGATCCATGACTATTACAGCGTCCGGCCGGGCATGACCGGCGTCTGGCAGATCTATGGCCGCAGCGACACCGACTACGAGACCCGGATCCGCCTCAACGTCGAATATGTCCGCCGCTGGTCCTATTGGGGGGACATCGTCCTGCTGGCCGTGACGCCGCGCGTGTTCTTCGTCCGCTCCGGGGCCTATTGAGCCCGGAGCCGGCGATCCTCACTCCGCTGCGATCGCCTTGGCCATGTGGACGATGGTGAACTCCCCGCGTTCCTCCAGGTGGGTTTCGCGGTAGCCATAGGCGGCGTACAGGGCGCGGTTCTCGGACATCCGCACGTTGGTGTACAGCCGCAGCTCGGCCACGCCGCGCCGGCGAGCCTCGGTCTCGGCGAAGGTCAGCAGCCGCCGGCCGAGCCCCTGGCCCTGGTGGCCCGGGTCGACGGCGACATTGACGATCAGCAGATGGTCGGGCTCCGGCTTCAGCTCGATCAGTGCGATGCAGCCGACCCTGCCGTCGATGGCCCAGATCTCATGTTCGGCCAGGGCGCGGACATAATCCGCCTTCATCGGCCGCGGCTCGGCGCCGACCGAGATGATCCATTTCGCATAGGCGCGCCGGACCAGCGTCCGGATCGCATCTGCCTCGTCGGGCCGGGCCCGGCGGATGTCGCCCCATGTGGTCGTGAGCATGGGTGCTCTCCTGTCTTTCGCTCTTCGGGCCGCATGCTATCGTCCGCGGCATCATTCGCTCAGTGAATTTCAGGAAAGCCAGCCCCGCCATGGATCTCGTCCTGCGCCATGCCAACCTGCCCGACGGCCGTTCGGGCATCGATATCGGCATCGAGGGCGGGCGGATCGTCGCTGTAGAGGCCGGGCTGGCGGCGGAAGGGCGGCAGGAGATCGATGCGACCGGCCGGCTGGTCACCCCGCCCTTCGTCGATTCCCATTTCCACCTGGATGCGACGCTGTCGCTCGGGCTGCCACGGCTGAACCGCTCCGGCACGCTGCTCGAAGGCATCGCGCTGTGGGGCGAGCTGAAGCCGCAGCTGACGCAGGAGGCGGTGATCGCCCGGGCGCTGGCCTATTGCGACCTGGCGGTGGCGCAGGGGCTGTTGGCGATCCGCAGCCATGTCGATGTCTGCGACGACCGGTTGCTGGCGGTCGAGGCGCTGCTCGAGGTCAAGCGCCGGGTCGCGCCCTATCTCGACCTGCAGCTGGTCGCCTTCCCGCAGGACGGGCTGTACCGCTCCGCCAGCGCCGAGCGGAACCTGCTGCGCGCGCTCGATCTCGGCGTCGACGTGGTCGGCGGCATCCCGCATTTCGAACGGACCATGGCGGACGGCGCCGCCTCGGTCCGCCGCCTCTGCGAGATCGCAGCGGAGCGCGGCCTGCCGGTCGACCTGCATTGCGACGAGAGTGACGATCCGCTGTCGCGCCATATCGAGACGCTGGCGGCGGAAACCCACCGCCTCGGCCTCGGCGGCCGGGTGACGGGGTCGCATCTCACCTCGATGCATTCGATGGACAACTACTATGTCTCGAAGCTGATCCCGCTGATGCGCGATTCCGGGGTGGCGGCGATCGCCAACCCGCTGATCAACATCACCCTGCAAGGCCGCCACGACAGCTATCCCAAGCGCCGCGGCATGACCCGGGTGCCGGAGCTGATGGCCGCCGGCATCACCGTCGCCCTCGGCCAGGACTGCGTCATGGATCCCTGGTACTCCATGGGCTCGGCCGACATGCTCGAAGTCGCGCATATGGCGGTGCATGTCGGGCAGACGACCTCGCTCGAGGCCATCGGCCAGTGCTTTGCCGCGGTCACGACCAACGCCGCGAAGATCCTGCATCTCGACGGCTATGGCCTGGCGCCGGGCTGCCGGGCCGACCTGGTGATGCTGCAGGCCGCGGATCCGTTCGAAGCGGTGCGGCTGAAGGCGACGCGGCTCTTGGTGCTGCGTGCCGGCCACATCATCGCCCGCACGCCGGAACGGATGACCGCGCTGGACCTGCCCGGCCGCCCGGCAAGCGTGGTTCCGACCTTCGTGCCGGGGTCGATTGCGGGATGACCAATATTGTCTAGACAGATATCCAGGATTATCTATCCGGATAGATGGAGGCCTCCTATGCCATTTCACATTCGAGACGCGGAAGCCGATGAACTGGTGCGTGAACTGGCTCGCCGCCGGCAGATCGGCCTGACCGAGGCTGTGAAGCTGGCTGTCCGGGCCGAGTTGCGCCGGGAGGATGAAGCGGTTCCGCTGCAGGAGCGGATCGCCAAACTGCGGGCCGAGGTTTTGTCCCGTCCGGCGACCGGTCTCGTTGCAGACAAGCAATTCCTCGACGAACTCAGCGGCGACGTCTGATGTTTGTCGATGACTCGGCGATGATCGCCATGCTGGTCGGCGAGGCCGAAGGCGCCCGGCTTGCCGACGCCCTCGCTGAGGCCGGCAACCGGATGACATCGGCAATCGCCGTATATGAAACGGTCGCAGTGCTGTGCCGCCTCCGTTCCTATAGCGTGCCCGAAGGGCAGGATGTCGTCGCGCGTTTCCTGTCGGCAGGCAATATTCGAATTGTGCCGATCGGCGAGGCTGAAATGGGCATCGCCCTGACGGCATTCGATCGTTTCGGGAAAGGGCGCCACCCGGCCGCGCTCAACATGGGCGACTGCTTTGCCTATGCGGCAGCGAAATCGCACGGTGTCGCATTGCTCTACAAAGGAAATGATTTCTCAAAGACTGATCTGGCCCACCTGCAGTAGCCGCCCGGACGGCTCAGATCGGGGCTGGGCCGATCGTCGCGGAAGTGTCATCCTGACCCTCTAAAGGCGCCCGCCGATCGGGCATTCGCCCGATCCGCACGGCGGGCCCGTGCAGAGGGAGGATGCGCATGCCGCAGGAACGCCCTGCCACCACCAGACATCGGAGTGCGGCACTGGTTGGGCCCTATTCGAGCGGCAAGACCACGCTGCTGGAGGCGCTGTTGCACAGCGCCGGCGCGATCCCGCGCAAGGGCAGCGTGGCCCAGAAGAACACGATCGGCGACGCGTCGCCCGAATCCCGGGCGCACCAGATGACGATCGAGCCGAACCTGGCCTCTTGCCGCTATCTCGACGAAGACTGGACCTTCATCGACTGCTCCGGCTCGGTCGAGCTGGCGCAGGATGCGCTGGCGGCCCTGATGGTCGCCGACATCGCCGTCGTGGTGGCCGAGGCCGACCCCGACCGCGCCGTGATCCTGGCGCCGCTGCTGCGCTTCCTCGACGAACGTTCCATCCCGCACATCCTGTTCATCAACAAGCTGGACCGGGCCGCCGTTCGCATGCGCGACCTGCTCGCCGCCCTCCAGCAGGTTTCGGCGCGGCCGCTGGTGCTGCGCGAGGTGCCGATCCGCGACGGCGACAACGTCTCCGGCTATGTCGACCTAGTCAGCGGCCGGGCCTACAAATGGCGCGAAAACCAGTCCTCCGACCTGATCGAGGCCCCCGGAGACCTCAAGCCGCGCCAGGACGAGGCGCGCCAGACCATGCTGGAATCGCTGGCCGATTTCGACGATGCGCTGCTGGAACAGCTGCTCGAGGACAAGATTCCGGCGCCGAAGGAGATCTACACCCAGCTGAAGCGCGACCTGCAGCAGGATCTGATCGTGCCGGTGTTCTTCGGCTCGGCCGAACACGGCAACGGCGTCACCCGGCTGTGGAAGGCGCTGCGACACGAGGCGCCGTCGCATGAGGTGGCGGCGACGCGGCTCGGCTACGACACCAAGGGCGGCTTCGCGGCGACCGTGTTCAAGACCCAGCACCAGCCGCATACCGGCAAGCTCAGCCTGGCCCGGCTGTGGAGCGGCCGGCTGTCCGACAACAGCAACCTGGGCAGCCGCCGCATCTCCGGGCTCTATCGCCTCCGCGGCGGCGACAACCAGAAGATTTCCGAAGCGGTGGCGGGTGAGATCGTCGGCATCGCCCGGCTCGACGACCTGGACACCGGCCAGACCCTGCGCGGTGACGGCGCCGCCGACGCGACCTGGAACTGGCCGGCGGCACCGGAACCGGTCCATGCCGTGGCGCTGTCGCTGTCCGACCGCAAGGACGACGTCAAGCTGACGACATCGCTGGCCAAGCTGTGCGAGGAGGACACGACACTGTCGGTCCACCATATCGAGGCGACGGGCGAGCTGACGCTGGCGGGGCAGGGCGACATCCAGCTGCAGATCGCGGTCGAACGACTGAAGAGCCGCTTCAACATCGCGGTGACCACGGTGCCGACCCGCACCGCTTATCGCGAAACCATCCGCCGGCCGACCAAGCAGCATTCGCGGTTCAAGCGCCAGACCGGCGGCCACGGCCAGTTCGCCGACATCCATGTCGAGATCCGGCCGCAGCCGCGCGGCGGCGGCTTCGCCTTCGAGAACAAGGTGGTCGGCGGCACCGTGCCCAAGAACTTCATCCCAGCGGTCGAAGCAGGTGCGCGGGAAGGGTTGGCGCGCGGGCCGCTCGGCTTTCCCGTGGTCGACGTCGTGGTGGCCCTGACCGACGGCCAGCATCACGCGGTCGACAGCTCCGACCAGGCCTTCCGCACCGTGTCGCAGATGGCGATGGCCGAGGGGTTGGCGAATTGCGACCCGGTGCTGCTGGAGCCGATCCAGGCGGTCACCATCGCCGTGCCGGCCGAATACACCGCCAAGGTCCATGCCCTGGTCTCCAGCCGGCGCGGCCAGATCCTCGGCATGACCGCGCGCGAGGGTTGGACCGGCTGGGACCTGATCGACAATCTGCTGCCGGAATCCGAGATGCACGGGCTGGCGGTCGAATTGCGGTCGGTCACGCTCGGCGTCGGCAGCTTCACCGCCCGCTTCGACCATCTGCAGGAGCTGACGGGCAGGCTTGCCGACCAGGTGGTCGAGGACCGCAAACGCGCCCAGGCGGCTTGATCGGCAACGCAGTCAGGGTGGCACGGGGATCGACAAGCCCCGTGCCACCCGACCGTCTTGGCAGCAGCCTTCGGGACGGCCTATGACGGGCGATTGTCGTGAGACTCCGGGGGGTGGGGGATGCTGAGCCTGAGGCGCGTGGAGCCGGCGGATTCCGACCGGCTGTTCACCTGGCGGAACCTGCCTCATGTCGCGGTCCATCAGTACAGCGACCATGTCATCACGCGGCAGGAGCACGACGCCTGGTTCGCCCGTACCATCGCAGACCCGCGCCGGATCTACTGGATCATCCAGGATGGCGATGTGCCGATCGGCCTCGCCAACCTCGTCGACATCGACGGGACGAACAGCAAATGCTCCTGGGCCTTCTACCTCGGCGCCAGCGATCTGCGCGGCAAGGGCATCGGCAGCTGGGTCGAGCTCAAGGTGCTCGATCACGTCTTCCTCGACCTCAAGCTGAACAAGCTGTGCTGCGAGGTGCTGACCAGCAATCCGGGCGTGGTGCGGATGCACAAGCGTTTCGGCTTCCATGAGGAGGGGCTGCTGCGCGCGCATGTGCGCAAGGGCGGCCAGTTCCTCGACGCCCATGTCCTCGGCCTGCTGCGCGGCGACTATCTGGCGCAGCGCGATGCCCTGGTGACGATGCTGCGGGAGCGCGGGGTGCAGACCGACTAGGAGGCCAGCCCGGCCGAATCCACGATCACCAGCATGTTCCCGGCCAGCGGCGTCGGGGTGCGGTCCGGCCGCAGGATGGATTCATAGCGGGGATCGGCCTTGGCCGCCGCCTCGTAATCGGCGTCGAGGATGCCGTGGCGGTCCAGGAAGATGTTCACCACCGCCGGAACGCGCACGCATCCCTTTGAGGCCGGCTTGCCGATGCGCTGCTCGAGGTAATCCGGATCGGTGGCGTGCACGAGCAGGCGGATGTCCGCCGTGCTGCCATCGGCCTGCCAGCCGCGCTCGGCGGACTGCCAGCCGAAATCCCAGACGCGCATGCCTTTCACGCCGAGGCCGCGGATGTGGTTCTCGTTGAAGGTGCCCTCGGCGCGCCAGTCGAGGATGGCATCGGTGTGCGGGAACACGCCGGTCGGGGTGATGAAATAGCCGTGCCGCCCCTCCTGCCCGGTGGA
>NZ_JBYRFX010000683.1:0-3806 GCF_057815775.1 Inquilinus sp. | reverse complement strand
CGGTGCCGGACCTGGCCGCGGTGCAGGCCGGCCATCGTTCCCGCTGCCGGAGGACCGACCAGCTATGACCGCCGCCGCCCTCCGCCCGGAGATCGACCCCACGACTCCGCTGCTCGACGTGCAGAACCTGTCCGTGCATTTCCCGATCGGCGGTGGCCGCGTGGTCCGCGCGGTCGAAAATGTCAGCCTGTCGATCCGGCGCAACAGCATCGTCGGTCTGGTCGGCGAATCCGGCTCCGGCAAGACCACCACCGGCCGCGCCATCCTGCGGCTGATCGAGCCGACCGGCGGCCGGGTGATGTTTGACGGCACAGATGTCACGGCCCTGCCGGAGAAGGCGTTCCGCGCCTGGCGCCGGCGGATGCAGATCGTGTTCCAGGATCCCTATGCCAGCCTGAACCCGCGCATGAGCGTGGCCGAGATCCTGGGCGAAGCGCTGGACACCCACGGCCTGGCCAAGGGCCGCCGCACCGAGCGGATCGGCGAGCTGCTGGAACGTGTCGGCCTCAGCGCCGATCACCGCCGTCGCTTCCCGCATGAATTCTCCGGCGGCCAGCGCCAGCGCATCGGCATCGCCCGGGCCCTGGCGGTGGAGCCCGACTTCATCGTGGCGGATGAGCCGGTCTCGGCCCTCGACGTCTCGGTCCAGGCCCAGGTGCTGAACCTGATCCAGGACATCCAGCGCGATCTCGGCCTGACCCTGCTGTTCGTCGCCCACGACCTCGCCGTGGTCGACTATCTCTGCGACGAGATCGTGGTGATGTATCTCGGCCGGATCATGGAAAAGGGGCCGACCCGGCTGGTCTACGACCGGCCGCGCCACCCCTACACCAAGGCGCTGCTGTCCGCCGCGCCGGTGCCCGACCCGCGGGCGAAGCGCGACCGCATCCTGCTGAAGGGCGACATCCCCAGCCCGATCAACCCACCCTCGGGCTGCGTCTTCCGCACCCGCTGCCCAATGGCCATCGACGCCTGCGCCCAGGCCGTGCCGCCGCTGACCGAACGCGAACCCGGGCGCTTCGTCGCCTGCATCCGCGATGCCGAACTGAACGACCAACCGAAGACGACCACGGATTGACCATGCCCAACGTCTACGACCGCCTTGCCGCGCTAGGCATCACCCTGCCCAAGGCGCCGCCGCCGGTCGCGAATTTCGAGACCCACCGCATCACCGGCCAGCTGCTGTTCCTGTCCGGCCAAGGCCCGACCGAGGCGGATGGCTTCATGCATCGCGGCAAGGTCGGCGCCGGCGTGGAGCGTGAGGACGCCTATCGCCATGCCCGGCTGACCGGCATCAACCTGCTGGCGGTGATGCAGGAGGCGCTGGGCGACCTCAACCGGATCACCAGCATCGTCAAGCTGCTCGGCATGGTCAACGCCGTGCCGGAGTTCGAGCATCATCCGGAGGTGATCAACGGCTGCTCCGACCTGTTCGTCGACCTGTTCGGCCCGGAGATCGGCCGGCACGCCCGGTCAGCGGTCGGCATGGGCTCGCTGCCGCGCCAGATCACCGTCGAGATCGAAGCCGTCGTCGAATTCGCGCGCTGAGAGGATTGTGAGATGAAGTCGAACGAGGATATCCGCCGCCGCATGGGCCTGCGCCCGGTGATCAACGTATCCGGCACCATGACCTCGCTGGGCGCCTCGATCGTGGTGCCCGAAGCGGTGCAGGCCGTCTCCGAGATCCTGCCGCAATTCGTTGACATCACCGACCTGCAGCGCAAGGCCAGTGCCCGGATCGCCCGGTCCTGCGCCACCGAGGCTGGCTTCGTCACCGCCTCGGCCTCGGCCGGGATCAGCCTGGCCGTGGCCGGCGCCATGACCGGCACCGACCTGCTGGCGATCGAGCGGCTGCCGGATACGCCTGGGCTGGCGAAGACCGAGGTGCTGCTGCAGGTCGGCCACATGGTCAGCTACGGCGCGCCGGTCGACCAGGCGGTGCGGCTTGCCGGCGCCAAGGTCGTGCCGGTCGGTACCGCCACCCAGGCGTCGGGCTATCAACTGGATGGTGCGATCACCGAACGCACGGCGGCGGCGCTCTACGTCGTCTCCCATCACGTGGTCCAGTACGGCCAGATCCCGCTCGAGGAGTTCGCCGCGATCTGCCACGCCAAGGGCGTGCCGGTCATCGTCGATGCCGCCTCGGAATACGATTTGACCGGCTTCGGCGCCCGCGGCGGTGACATCGTGATCTACAGCGCCCACAAGTTCCTGGGCGGGCCGACTGCCGGCATCGTCGCGGGACGTGAGGACCTGGTGCGCGCGGCCTATCTGCAGAACCGTGGCATCGGCCGCGGCATGAAGGTCGGCAAGGAGGGCGTGGTCGGCGCCATCGCCGCGCTCGATGCCTGGGAACAGCGTGACCATGCCGCGGCGCGGGCCCGCGAGGACGGCCATCTCAAGCTGTGGCACGAGGGTCTGGCGGGCTTGCCCGGGGTGACCGCGGTGATCGAGGCGGACCCGACCGACAATCCGCTCGACCGGCTGCGGGTGACGATCGACCTGGCCAAGGCCGGCCTGGCCGCCTGGGACGTCGCCGACCGTCTGGCCGCCGGCGACCCGCCGGTGATCATCCGCGACCACGAGGCCGAGCACGGCTATTTCTACCTCGACCCCTGCAACCTGCATGACGGCGAGGCACAGGTGGTGCTCGACCGCCTGCTGGCGGTGCTGCGCGGCGCGGCCGGCGACCCGCCGAAGGGCGACGCCCGCGCCCGGCTCGCCGCCCGCGCGCAGCGAGGGCTGGAGTCGCTGCTGCGGTTTCCGAAGTAGCGCTTTAAGGAAGCCAAGAGCGGCCTCAACCTTTGGCTACCCCGCAGCTTCCGCCAGCAGCCACAGCCGCATCGCAGCGACCTTGCGGCTGTCCCACAGCTCCGGCGGCGCGACAATGGTGAAGCTGCGGCCGGCGGGCAGGCGGATGTCCAGCGGCACCACCAGCTGCCCAGCCTGCAACTCGCGCTCGATCAGCGGCCGGGGCACCAGCGCGACGCCCTGGCCCAGCAGCGAGGCCTCGATCGCATGCAGCGTGTGGCTGAAGCGGACGCCGCGCCGGGCCTCGGCCTCGTCCCGGCCCAGGACGCGGTACCATTCGGCCCACAGGAAATGGGAATCGTGCAGCAGCGGCACGCGGGTGCCGAGATCCTCGACCGCGATGCGGCCGTCGGGGCCGCACAGGGCCGGGCTGCACACCGCCACCGGATTGGCCGGGAACAGCAGCTGCGAGGCGAGGCCGGGGTCGACGCCGAAGCCGTAGCGCACCGCCAAATCGACGCCGTCGCGGTGGAAATCGACCACGTCGTTGGAGGCGGAGAGGCGGACGTCGATGCCGGGATGGCCGCGGGTGAAGCTGTCCAGCCGCGGCACCAGCCAGCGCGACACGAAGCTGGGCGTGGCGCTGACTGTCAGCACCTCCGCCTGATGCGCGATCCGCGCCGCGGCATCGCCGATCAGCCGGAAGGCCTGTTCGACCGGCTGTAGCAGGGCTTCACCGGCCAAGGTCAGGGCCAGGCCGCGGGCCTGGCGCTCGAACAGCCGGGCACCCAGCGCTTGCTCCAGCCCGCGCACCTGCTGCGCCACAGCACTTTGGGTCACATTCATTGCCTCGGCCGCGGCCCGGAAGCTGAGATGCCGGGCCGCCGCACGGAAGGCGCGCAGGGCGTTGAGCGGCGGCAGCCCGTCGACCAGCATGAAGTTTTCCTACAGCCAGGGTGAAGAACTTCCCGTTTGTCTCCTCCATCCGCCGGGCGCATCTGTCAAGGGCAACGCAAAGGGAGACCCTTCATGAGCACGTCCGAACGGGTGGCCAT
>NZ_JBYRFX010000682.1:0-1649 GCF_057815775.1 Inquilinus sp. | reverse complement strand
TTCATCTGGATGGTCGAGTGCCGGAACTCGTCCACCATCTGCATGGTGAAGCCGGTGCGCAGCTCCTCACCCGGTGCCAGCCGCCCCAGCATCGCCATCGAGCGCGCGGCCGAGATTTCCGGGAACGGGATGATCGCCAGGAACAGCTTCATCCATTCGACCCAGCGCGGCTCGACATTGCGGAACATGTCACCGCGCAGCGCCGCGTCGAGCGCGCCGTAGACGCGGTTGTCCTTCTCTTCCTGCATCGGGAAGTAGGAGCGCAGGACCTGCTTCATCGGGTCCCGCGGCACCTTCGCGATCTTGTAGTCGGTCGGGAAGGTCATCGCCTCCTGGACATAGCTGGGCGTCCAGCCGAGATCGGCGATGCGGCGTGCCGCCTCGGCGACACCGATCCCGCGCTGGGCGGTGATCTTGTTGAGCGTCAAACCGTCAGGCATCGAAGTCTCCTCTTGGGGTTGGTTGACGAATGTGCTCTGCGGTGCTGACCGGCCTTGATGGCTTATGCGGTCGCCGGGACGGGGATTGCACAGGCCATGGCGACCGGCGCCGGGATGGGCCGGGTGCTGCGTGTCGGCTGCGATTGCAGGGATGATGGCGTCATAGCTGCGTTCCCCTGGCCAATCTGTTGTTGCGCTTTTTTATGAACCCGGCGCCGCGATTGACCTGCACCAAGCATTGCAAGTTGCGTGCCAGATGAATGGCCTTGAGGTATTTGGCCATTTCTTGCGTTTTGTCTTACGATTGACGGACGAATGTTGCGCTGCATCATGTCCTGTTCCGGGACACATCGTCCGGCGGGCTGTGCCATATTGGGCCACGACTTCGCCCGGACGGCCGACGCAGCCTGGCGGCGCGCGGCGGTCACGCGCTTTCTCCATCGGCGCCAGGGGCGTCATCCGGCATCTTGCCGACCGGCTTGCCCTCGGCGATGAAGCGCGCCGTGATGATCAGCGCCCCCATCGCGAAATCCGCGCCGTAGGCGGCGATCATCTCGTCGGCGAGTGCGCCGACCCGTTCGAAGAATGCGTTCTTGGAGGACTGCTGGTCGGTCATGGCCGCGGCTCCACTGGGATGTGATCGCGCACCGGGGCCGCCGGCTCGGCGCGCAGCAACAGCTCGGGAAAGGGCACGACCCCTGCCTCGCCATCCTCGGTGCCGAAGGCGAGCCCCTCGCCGTCGGCCGACCAGGCCAGGGCGGAGACGGGGCTGCCGGCCGAGCCCCGGATGAACAGGCTGTCGGTGCTGCCCGGCCGGCACAGCAGCACGGCGCCGTTGTGATAGCCGGCGGCGATCAGCGGACGATGCGGGTGGCAGGCGACCAGCGTCACCGGGATCCGGCTCGGGATGCCGCATTCCGACCGCCCGTCCTGCCGACCCGGCGGATCGAACCACCAGCACACCACCCGCGGCCCGCCGCTGGTCGCGAGGAACCGGCCATCGGCCGAGAAGGACAGGGATTTGGGCTGGCCAGGATAGCCGCCCATCTCGATGTCGCCGCCATCGGCGACGCGCCAGCCATGCAGCGCATTCTCCTGCAGGCCGCCGACGAGATAGCGGCCGTCGGGACTCCAGGCCAGGGCCCGATAGACGCCCGGGCCGTTCAGCCGGCGTGTCCCCTGCCCTTCGGCCGACCACAGCGTGACGCC
>NZ_JBYRFX010000681.1:0-7454 GCF_057815775.1 Inquilinus sp. | reverse complement strand
TGCCACAGGCGGCGGACCGAGCGGATGATCGGCGCCGGATCGGCCGGGCCGATCAGCGTGCCGACCCGTTCGCGCCGGGCCTCGCCGATCTGGGTGTCCGCCTTGGCCAGGGTCTTGCGCAGGCGGAGGTTCAGCGCGGTGGGATCGCCGCCCGCCCCGTCAAGCCGGCCGGCCAGCAGGGTCAGCAGCGCGGCGCAGTCGCCCAGCGCTTCGGCGGCGCTGTCGCGCAGATGGTCGCCGGCGCGGGCCGGCAGCACCAGCAGCGCCGCCAGCACGCCGACGACGCCGCCGAGCCCGATCTCCGCCACCCGCTGGAAGGCCGCGCCCAGCGGGTCGGCATGGGTCGGATCGGCCAGCATGACGATGGCGGCCGAGACCGGCCCCAGCCGCAGGTTGGGCTTGCGCGCGCCGATATAGACGGTGACCAGCATGACCACGAGCAGCACCGCCCCCGTCCGCACCGGCGACGGGCCGGACAGGATGGCGCCGCCGACCCCGAGCACGGCGCCGAGCAGCGTGCCGAGCAGCCGGTCGAACGCCGCGCCCAGCGTCGCGCCCAGGCTGGCCTGCATCACGATGACCGTGGTCAGCACCGACCAGTAGCCCTTGGACAGGCCGAGTGCGTCGGCCAGCGCATAGGCCACGACGGCGGCGATGGCGGCGCGGGCCGCCTGGCGCAGCAGGACGGAATCGAGGGCAAGGCGTGGCAGGCGGACCATGGCGACTCCGGCGCGATCGTCCAGAGCATGCCAGAGACCACATGACAGCCGCAGCCTCGAAAGACGAGATTGAAAAGCACTCGCAATCGCAATCCCTGCATGCTACCCCGCGACAGGTCAGAGCAGGAGGGTTCCAGGATGCGATCGATCCGGTTCGTGGCCGCCGCGGTGCTCAGCCTGTGCGCCGGCGCGGCCTTGGCGGCGGAGGAGGGCAAGGTCGAGGTGACCGACCTGGCCGGCCGCACTGTCGAGGTGCCGGAGCATGTGAACCGCATCCTGCTGGGCGAAGGCCGGCAGATCTACATCGTCGCGGCGCTCGACCGCGAGAACCCGGTGGCCCGCATCGCCGGCTGGAAGGACGAGTTCAAGCGGTCCGACCTGAACACCTACCAGCTCTACCAGGCGCGCTTCCCCGCGATCGACGCCATCCCCGACATCGGCGACCCGTCCGAAGGCACCTTCAACACCGAGGAGGCGATCGCGCTGAAGCCGGACGTCCTGTTCCTGCTGCTGGGCCAGAAGGCGGCGGCCGAGGAATCCGGGCTGATCCAGACGCTGGACGCAGCCGGCATCGCCACCGTCTTCATCGATTTCCGCGACGACCCGTTCACCAACACCGTGCCCAGCGTGCGGCTGTTCGGCCAGATCCTGGGCCGCCAGGACCGCGCCGAAGAGTTCATCGCCTTCTATGAACAGCAGATGGCCCGGGTGATGGACCGCCTGGCCGGGGCGAACATCGCGCGGCCCAAGGTGATGATCGAACGCGCCGCCGGCAGTGGCTGGGGCGCGGAATGCTGCGCCTCATTCGGCGACGACAATTTCGGCCGCATGGTGCGCATGGCCGGCGGCATCAACATCGCCGCGGATCTGATCCCCGGCACCTTCGGCGTGCTGAACCCGGAGCAGGTGACGGTCGCCAACCCCGACGTCGTCATCGCCACCGGCGCCAACTGGGCGTTGTTCGTGCCGGATGGCGGCTGGGTCGGGCTGGGCCCCGATGCTGACCAGGACCTGGCCCGCAAGCGGCTGGCGGCGCTGATGCAGCGCCCCGCCTACACCGGCGTCAAGGCGGTGGCCGACGGCCGCGTCCACGCCATCTGGCACCAGTTCTACGACAGCCCGTACCAGTTCATCGGGGTGCAGCAGATCGCCAAATGGCCGCATCCGGAGCTGTTCGCCGACCTCGACCCCGAGGCGACGTTCCGCACCCTGCATGAGCGCTTCCTGCCGATCCCCTATCGGCCGGGATACTGGGTATCGCTGTCCCCGGCGAGCTGAGGACCAAGGACCGATGACCGACCGCGCCGCCCCGGCACCGATCGACACCCATCTGCAGGCCGGCCGCGTTGCCTATCGCGGGCTGGCGCGCCGCAAGCTGCTGGTGCTGCTGGCCCTGGCCGCGGCGCTGCTGGTCAGCCTGGTGCTCGACATCGCCATCGGCCCGGCGCGCTACGGCGTCGGCGAGGTGGTGTCCGCCCTGGTGACGCCCGATGCGGTGCCGGCGACGCTGCGGGTGGTGATCTGGGACATCCGCCTGCCGGTGGCGCTGATGGCCGTGGTCGTCGGTGCCGCCCTGGCCGTCGCCGGCGCCCAGATGCAGACGGTGCTGAACAACCCGCTGGCCGACCCGTTCACCCTGGGTATCTCGGCCGCCGCCAGCTTCGGCGCGGCGCTGGCCATCGTCCTGGGCGTCGCGCTGGTGCCGGCGCTGACTGCCTTCGTGGTGCCGCTCAACGCCTTCCTGATGGCGCTAGTGGCGGCGCTGGGCCTGCATCTGCTGAGCCAGCGCCGCGGCGTGACCACGGAAACGGTGGTGCTGCTGGGCATCGCCATCGTCTTCACCTTCAACGCCCTGCTGTCGCTGCTGCAATACGTCGCCTCGGAGCAGGCGCTGGCCGCGGTGGTGTTCTGGACCATGGGCAGCCTGGGCAAGACCACCTGGGGCAAGCTGGGCATCACCACCGCGGTGCTGGCCGTGCTGCTGCCCATGATGGCGCGCCGGGCCTGGGCGCTGACGGCGCTAAGCCTGGGCGAGGACAAGGCCCGCAGCTTCGGCATCAATGTCCGCCGCCTGCGGCTGGAGACCATCCTCGGGGTCAGCCTGCTGGCCTCGGTGCCGGTCGCCTTCGTCGGCACCATCGGCTTCGTCGGGCTGGTCGGGCCGCATGTCGCCCGCATGCTGATCGGCGAGGACCAGCGCTTCTTCCTGCCTGCCTCCGCCCTGGCCGGGGCGCTGATGCTGTCCGCCACCTCGATCGTGTCGAAATCGATCGTGCCCGGGGTGATCTTTCCGATCGGCGTCATCACCGCGCTGGTCGGCGTGCCGTTCTTCTTCAGCCTGATCCTGTCCAGCCGGCGCAACACATGGCAGTGACCCCCACCCCCGTCACGCTCGAACTCCGGGACGTCTCGGTCGCCTATGGCAGCCGGCCCGTGCTGCACGGCATCACCACCCCGGTCATGGCGGGCGGCGAGGTGACGGCGGTGATCGGGCCGAACGCGGTCGGCAAATCCAGCCTGTTCCGCCGCATCGCCGGGCTGATCGGCGGCGCCGGCGAGGTGCGGATCGACGGCCGCGCCGCCACCGGCTGGGCCCAGGCCGATCCGACGCGGCCCTGCCACCTGCCGCAGGAAGCGGCGGTCAACGCGGTGTTGACCGTCTTCGAATCCGTGCTGCTGGCACGCAAATACACCGCCGGCTGGCGGGTCGGCGATGCCGATGTCGACGCCGTCACCCGCACCCTGGCGCTGCTGGAGATCGACGACCTCGCCATGCGCAACCTGGGCGAACTCAGCGGCGGCCAGAAGCAGCTGGCGTCGATCGCCCAGGCGCTGGTGCGCGAGCCACGCATCCTGCTGATGGACGAGCCGACCAGCGCCTTGGACCTGCAGCGCCAGGTCGAGGTGCTGACCCTGATCCGCGACCTGGCCCGCAGCCGGGATCTGTGCGTGCTGATCGCGCTGCACGATCTGAACCAGGCGGTGCGCTTCACCGACCGGGTGCTGGTACTGAAGGACGGCCGCGTCGCTGCCTGCGGTGAGCCGCGCGCCGTGGTCACCGCCGAGATGCTGCGCGACGTCTATGGCGTCGAGGCGCGGATCGAGACCTGTTCGGATGGCATGCCGATGGTGCTGGCCGACCGCTCGACCCGCCGCCGCATCCCGCTGGAGCGGCTGGCGGCCGAGTAGCCCCGGCCCGGCCGATCGTCGCTATTCCGCCCGGCCGATCGCCGCCAGTACCTCTGCCATCAACGGCCGCGCCGACGGGGCGGGCTGGACGCAGTCCTGCTGCAACCGGCGCAGCGGCTCGGGGACTGCCCCGGTGCAGCGGTCCAGCAGCTCGCCCAGCAGCAATCCCCAGGCCCGCACCTCGACGCGCTGCCAGGCCGCGTCCCCCACCCCGCCCCGGAGAAAGGAGGCGGCGCCGAAATCGCTGAGCACGGCATCGCCGGCGGCGCCGTCCCACAGGATGTTGTGGGCATAGAGGTCGCCGTGGAGCAGCCCGCCGGCATGCAGGTGGGCCGTGGCGGCGGCGATACCGCGCGCGATGCGCAGCGCCACGGCCGGGTCGAACCGCAGCGCCGGATCATAGACATCGCGGCTGCAGCTCTGCAGGTCGGGCGGCCCGGCCAAGGCGCGCCAATCCGGCGGCAGCAGCGGCATCAGCAGCCCCTGGGCGCCGGTGGGGTGGCCGGCCACGCGGCCGAAGGCGCTCATCAGGTTCGGGTGTTCGCCCGGGGTCAGGCAGGCCGCCATCTCCCGCTCCGGCAGCCCGTCGCTGGTGACCGTGCCCTTGAACAGCTTCACGGCCACCGACCGGGCTGCGGCAGAATCCGCTGGCTGCCAGGAGGCCTGATGGACCCGTCCGGACGCCCCCTCGCCCAGCAGCGGGCCCAGCTGCAGGTGCCGCCAGTCGACGGACGCAGCTTCTGGGGCGGTGACGGTCCGGTCCCACGAATTCCCCGCCCAGGCCAGCCAAGCCAGCCGCGGCAAGCCCGCCAGCCAGGGCGGCAAGGCGTCGAGATCGTTGGCCGACAGCCGCAGCAACTCCAGGCTGGATGCTCCGGCAAGGCTCTCGGGCAGGCCGCGCAGGCGGTTGCCGGACAGCAGCAGCTTCTGCAGCAGCGGGCGTTCACCGAGCTCGGCGGGAAGGCTTTGAAGCCAGTTGTCGGTCAAAGTCAGCCAGCGCAGGGCCGGCGGCAGCGATTCCGCCGGCACCTCGCCCAGTCCGGATCCCCGGCAGCCGATCTGGCTGAGCGCCGTGCAGTCGCCGAGGACCGGCGGCAAGCGATCGAACCGGTTGCCGGAGCAGAACAGCACGCGGAGCTTGCGCAGACGGCCCATATCGTCGGGCAGGGTGCTGAGCGCATTGCCGCTGAGGTCCAGCACCTCCAGCGTCTCGGCCAGGCCGAAGACTTCGCGCGGGAACTCGGTCAGGCCGCCGCCCAGCTTCAGCTCGCGGGCGCCAGCCAGCGTGCCACGGCGCAGCGCCTCCAGGGTCGTGGTCATGGGCCGGTCTCGGTCAATGAACGGAGGGCGCGGCCGGCGCCGCGTCCTTGTCGTGCATCGCGAAGCGTTCGACCATCGTCGCGCTGGCGTGGTTCAGGCCGATCACCTCGACCGCGCGGCCATGCCGCCGGGCCTTCAGCACGACGCGGTCGAGAGCGCCGATGGCCGAGATGTCCCAGAAATGGGCGCCGCCGACGTCGATGACGATGCGGTCCAGCGGCTCCAGCACGTCGATCGCATCCGAGAAGGTGCCGGCAGAGGCGAAGAACATCTGCCCCTCCACCCGGTAGGTCCGGGTCCGCCCATCGGCCGAGAGGGTCGAGGTCACGCGGCTGAGGCGCGACACCTTGCCGGCGAAGAACACGCCGGACAGCAGAACGCCGACCAGCACGCCCTTGGCCAGATCGGCGGTAGCGACGACGGTGGCCACCGTGGCCAGCATGACGACGGAGGACGGGATCGGGTTGGTCCGCAGCCGGGCCAGCGAGCGCCAGGAGAAAGTGTTGATCGACACCATGATCATGACCGCGGTCAGCGCCGCCACCGGCACGATGGCCAGCAGGTCCTGCAGGGCGACCAGCAGCACCAGCAGGAAGACGCCGGCGACCAGGGTGGACAGCCGGCCGCGGGCGCCGGAGGAGACATTGATGCCGGACTGGCCGATCATGGCGCAACCGCCCATGCCGCCGAACAGGGCCGAGGCGATGTTGGCGAGGCCCTGGCCGCGACACTCCCGGTTCTTGTCGCTCGGCGTGTCGGTCATGTCGTCGACGATCTGCGCTGTCAGCAGCGATTCCAGCAGCCCGACGGCGGCCAGGGTCAGCGACACCGGCAGCAGGATGCGCAGGGTCTCGAACGTGAACGGCACCGAGGGCAGGCCGAAGCTGGGCAGCGCCGAGGGCAGCTCGCCGAGATCGGCGACGGTGCGGACATCCAGGTGGAACCAGACGCTGACGCCGGTGAGCACGGCGATGGCCACCAGCGGCGACGGGATCGCCCGGGTCAGGTACGGGAAGCCATAGATGATGGCCAGGCCGAGCGCGATCAGCCCGTAGGTCGCCGTGGGAACCCCCACCAGCTGCGGCAGCTGGGCGATGAAGATCAGGATCGCCAGGGCATTGACGAAGCCGGTCATCACCGATTGCGACACGAAGCGCATGAGGCGGCCGAGCTTGAGGAAGCCGGCGGCGATCTGGAACAGGCCCATCAGGATGGTGGCGGCGAACAGGTACTGGATGCCGTGGTCATGGACCAGGCTGGTCATCACCACCGCGGTCGCGGCGGTGGCGGCCGAGATCATCGCCGGCCGGCCGCCGGTGAAGGCGATGACGATGGCGATCACCACCGAGGCGAACAGGCCGATCTTCGGATCGACCCCGGCGATCACGGAGAAGCCGATCGCTTCCGGGATCAGGGCCAGCGCGACGACGAGGCCGGACAGGGCGTCGCCGCGGATGTTGGAGAACCAGTCGCGGGCCAGGGAGGAGCGCATGTTCATGATGGGATACCCGCAATAGACATGGGCCGCCGCCGCAACCGGTGCGGGGACGGTGTGTCTTGTCACTTGCGTTGTCCGGCGGATCGGCGGCCGGAAGAGCCACCCGGGATTGCACCGGGTCCAGTCGAATGGCCTCACACTGCCCCGGCCGGCGCTGCATGGCAACAGGTCATGGCCGGGGCGCAGCCGACTGAGCACCGCGGGCATCGGCCCGGAACTGGGAGGGAGTCCGGCCCGTCGCCTTCTTGAACGCCGCGTTGAAGGTCGAGCGCGAATTGAACCCGACCTCCTCGCCGATGCCGACGATACTGGTGTCGGTGCCGGCCAGCAGGGCGCAGGCCTCGCGGATGCGGTGGCGGTTGACGTATTCGAAGAAGTTGCGGCCGATCCGGTCGTTCAACACCTGCGAGACATGATGTTCGGACGCCCCCACCGCCCCGGCCAGGTCCGACAGGGTCAGGAAATGGTCGCGATGCAGCCCGTCCGCGGCCATCGTCGCCTCGATCCGCGCCGCCAGCCGCTCCATCCGCGCCGGATCGAGCGCGGAACGCTGGTAGCGCTCGGCCTCCGGTTCCGGCGCGGCGGGGGCGGACCGCGGCGACGGCTCGTAGACCGATTCCTGCCGCAGGACGATCAGGCCGAAGACGAAGATCAGGGCGGTCGACGACCATTCCTGCAGCAGCTCGAACCGGAGCTGCCCACCTCCGATCACCAGCAGCACCAGGGTG
>NZ_JBYRFX010000680.1:0-9900 GCF_057815775.1 Inquilinus sp. | reverse complement strand
ATCCAGCGCCTCGCAGCGGGTCGCCTCCATCACCTCCATCTGGATCTCGGCCGCCCGGGCCAGCAGACGCAGATGCCGCGCCGCCCGCTCCTCCTGCGGAGCGGCCGGGGCCTCTGTCTGATGGGATTGCGCCTTGTCCATGGAACAAAGAATGAACAAGGGCTGCGGATAATACTACTGCGTTCGTGCCTTCCGGCGCCGATGGCGCCCGGTCAGTCCCGCTCGGGCCCGGTGTAGAATGCCGGCCATCGGCGCCGGGCGTGGTCGCCATCGGCGGCGAAGACGTGGCAGCTGTCCAGCAGCACCGGCCGCTTCGCCGGGTCGCCGTCATCCGGGCGTTCGCGCGACAGGATCGGGAAGACGGTCTGGAACGCGGTGGTCGCCATCGGGCCCAGCAGTTCGACCAGATGGGTGCAGCCCTTGGGGCCGCCCAGCCGCTCTTTCACCGCCCGGGTGAAGCCGGGGCCGATGCGCAGGCCGACCAGGGCCTGGAAGTTCGGCGCGATCTCCGGGCACAGGGCATAGGGGCCGTGCTCGGTCACCGCCTCGACCGCGGTGATGGCCAGCCCGTCATCGACCGTCAGCCGCATCCGCATCTGGTGCAGCGGCTCGCCAGGGGGCAGGGCGCCGCGGAACTCGTTGCGGAACTCATAGGCCTTCACATCGGTCAGGTGGCCCTCGATGTCCCACAGCCCGTCCTCGCGCCGGAAACCTTCGCAGGTGACGCGGCGGGTGTGGATCGGCGCGCGTGCCGCGGCGGCGGACAGGGGCATGCTCAGCCCTCCCCAGGTTTGCTGTCGGGGGACTCGGAGTCCGGCGGGGTCAGCCGCACCGCGGTGATCTGGTTGCGCTGGCGCCGCAGGATCTCGAACCGGAAGCCGTGGAAGGTGAAGGCCTGGCCGACCTCGGGCAGGCGCTGCGCCTCGTGCAGCACCAGCCCGGCGACGGTCGAGGCCTCGTCATCCGGCAGCCGCCATTCGAAGCGGCGGTTCAGGTCGCGGATCGTCACCGTGCCGTCGACCAGGAAGCTGCCATTCGGCTGCGGCCGCACGCCGGCCACCGGCAGGTCGTGCTCGTCGACGATGTCGCCGACGATCTCCTCCAGGATGTCCTCCAGCGTCACCACGCCCTTCAGGTCGCCGTACTCGTCGACCACGACGGCGAAATGCTCGCGCCGGGTGCGGAAGGCGTGCAGCTGGTCCAGCAGGGTGGTGGTGTCGGGGGATGAACCACGGCTTGGTCGCGATCCGCCGGATGTCCAGCCGGTCCGGGTCGCCGCCGGCCGCCTGCAGCGCCCGCAGCACATCCTTGGCGTGCAGCACGCCGATGATGTTCTCCAAGCCACCCTGGCACAGCGGCAGGCGGGTGTGCGAACTGCCCAGCATCGCCGCGACCACTTCGGGCGGCGTCAGCTCGGCGTCGATCGCCTCGACGGTGCGACGGTGGGTCATGATCTCGGACACCGAGACGTCGCCGAGCTCGAGGATCGAGCGCAGCATCTGCCGCTCCTGCGCCACCTCGGCCTCGCTGCCGCGGTGCAGCTCGATGGCACCGCGCAGCTCGTCGACATAATCGGCCAGGCCGACGCGGTGCGGGTCGGCGCCGAACAGGCGCAGCACGCCGCGCACCAGCCAGTTCACCAGCCGCACGATCGGGCCCAGCAGCCACACCACGGTGCGGACCGCGGGGGCGATCGACAGCGCCGCCCGGTCGGCATGGTTGATGGCATAAGTCTTGGGCAGCACCTCGGCGAAGATCAGGATCAGCGCGGTCATCACCACCGTGGCGATCGGCACGGCCGAGGCGCCGACGATGGTGGTCAGGAAGCTGGTGGCGATCGCCGAGGCCAGGATGTTGACCAGGGTGTTGCCCAGCAGCAGGGCGCCGATCAGCCGCTCCTTCTGCTCGCGCAGGCGGTTGACGATGCCGGCGCGGGCCAGCCCATGCGTCTCCAGCTGGTGCATCCGCGCCCGGCTGGCCGCGGTCAGCGCCGTCTCGGACCCCGAGAAGAACGCCGAGACCAGCAGCAGGACGATGATGCCGGCGATGTTGAGCAGCAGGACGAGGTCATCGGACATGGGGCTCGGCGGGCAGTGGCGGGGGGTGTCTAGGCGGCGATCGCGTCGGCCAGCACCGCGGCGACCGGCTCCGCCGGCACCTCGTTGGTGACGAACGCCTGGCCGATACCGCGCACCAGGATGAAGGTCAGGCGGCCGTCCTTGACCTTCTTGTCGCGGGTCATGTGGTGCAGCAGCGCGTCGACCGACCAGGACCGGCTGCGGTCCGGGCGGGTCGGCAGCCCGACCGCGTCGAGGTGCCGGACGAGCCTGTCGCGGTCGGCCGCCGGGCACAGGCCCAGCCGGACCGACAGGTCGAAGGCCATGACCATGCCGATCGCCACCGCCTCACCATGCAGCAGCGCGTCGCCATAGCCGGTCTCGGCCTCCAGGGCATGGCCGAAGGTGTGGCCCAGGTTCAGCAGGGCGCGCTGCGCCGCCTCGCGCTCGTCCTGGCCGACGATCTCGGCCTTCATCTCGCAGCTGCGCTTCACCGCCTGGATGGTGGCGGCGCCGTCGCCGGCCAGCAGCCGCGGGCCGTTGTCCTGCAGCCAGTCGAAGAATGCGGCGTCGCCGAGGGCGCCGTATTTCACCACCTCGGCATAGCCGGCCCGCAGCTCCCGCGCCGGCAGGGTCGACAGGATCGCGGTGTCGGCCAGCACCAGCAGCGGCTGGTGGAAGGCGCCGATCAGGTTCTTACCGTGCTTGCTGTTGACCCCGGTCTTGCCGCCGACCGAGCTGTCGACCTGGGCCAGCAGCGTGGTCGGGATCTGCACGAAGTCCAGGCCGCGCAGCGCCACCGCCGCGGCGAAGCCAGCCAGGTCGCCGACCACGCCGCCGCCCAGCGCCACCAGCAGGGTGCCGCGCTCGATGCCCAGGGCCAGGATCCGGTCCAGCAGGTCGGCCAGCACCGTCATCGACTTGGTCGTCTCGCCCGGCGGCACGGTCAGCGTCTCGACCGCGATGCCGGCGACGGCCAGGGATGTGTCCAGGGCGGCGCCGTGCAGCGCCGCGACCCGCGAATCGGCGATCACGATCACGCGCTTGCCGCGGCCCAGGGCGGCGATCCGCTGCCCCGCCTCGGCCAGGGCGCCGGGGCCGATGACGATGTCGTAGCTGCGCGGGCCCAGCCCGACGCGGATGGTTTCGCGTGTCATCTCAGTGCATCAATCCGTGTGATCCTGGGCCGTGTGATCCTGGGCCGTTTCGGGCCGGGTGGCCTGTTCCTGTGTCGCCGAGGTCGAATCGACGGGCGGGGCCTCGGCCGCCAGCCGGGCGTCGACGGCCGCCAGCACCCGCTCCACCGTCTCCTCGACCGGGCCGTCGCGGCTTTCGACCGTCAGATCGGCCAGGGCATAGACCGGGTGGCGGCGTTCGATCAGTCCGGCCAGCACCGACTTTGGGTCGCCCTGGCGCAGCAGCGGCCGGTTGTGGCGCTTGGCGGTGCGTGCCGCCAGCACCTCCAGCTCCGCCTTCAGCCACAGCGACACGCCGTGCTCGGCGACCACCGCCCGGGTCTGCGGGTCCATGAAGGCGCCGCCGCCGGTCGACAGCACCTGCACCGGCTCCAGCATCAGCCGGGCGATCACCCGGCGCTCCAGGTCGCGGAAGGCCGGCTCGCCATAGCGCTCGAAGATGTCGGGGATGCTGCAGCCCGCCGCCTCCTC
Organism: Inquilinus sp.; assembly: GCF_057815775.1. Classification (NCBI taxonomy): domain Bacteria; kingdom Pseudomonadati; phylum Pseudomonadota; class Alphaproteobacteria; order Rhodospirillales; family Rhodospirillaceae; genus Inquilinus; species Inquilinus sp. Next base: position 6,176 of record NZ_JBYRFX010000680.1, on the reverse strand, counting down.
GATCGCCTGGTCGGCGTCGATGAAGCCCAGGCCCAGCCGTGCGGCCACGCGTTTGCCCACCGCGGTCTTGCCGGCGCCCATCAGGCCGACAAGCACGAGGGTGCGGGGCAGGGGACGGTGCAGCGCGCTAATCATCGATCCTCTTGCGGCCCTGGCCGGGCGTGTTGAAGGAGCAAGGCGGTTTGCGCCGCCGTGCCGACCGCCTAAGATAGGGTTGCGTCGGCCTTGCCGCATCTGCTTTCTCGGGGCAGGTGCCGGCCGCGGCCGGCACATCGATTCCTGATCCCAGCACTCACGGTGTCCGTCTTGGCTCGTCGTCGTTCCAAAACCCGATTCTCCCCAGGCTCCAGCGGTGGGGGCGGCGGTGGCCGTGGCGGCCTCGGCAGGATCCTCGGGATCGCCGTGCTGCTGGTCATCGTCGGCGGCGGCGTCGCCCTCGCGGTGATCGATTTCCGGCCGCCGACCCAGACGGTCGAGAAGGTGATCTCGAACGACAAGTTCAAACAATAGGGTGGCCGAGGCCCCAGCCCCGGGCCCGAAGCCCCGGCGCGGCCGGCCGCCGGCGCCGCGGCTGCTGCCGCCGCCCTCGGTCGAGGCCTTCCTCGACATGCTGGTGGCCGAACGCGGCGCCGCGGCCAACACCCGCGAGGCCTATGGCCGCGACCTGCTCGACCTCAACCGCTTCCTGGAGGCCGGCGGCGGCGCCATCGACCGGGCGGTGACCGACGATCTGCGCGCCTATCTCGGCGATCTCGCCCGGCGAGACGGCGCCAAGAGCGGGAAGACCACCGCGCGCACCGCGGCCCGGCTCCTGTCGGCGATGCGGCAGTATTACCGCTTCCTCGTCTCCGAAGGCCGGCGCCAGGACGATCCGTCGGCCGCGCTCGATTCCCCGGCCCTCGGCCGGTCGCTGCCGAAGCTGCTGTCCGAGGCCGAGGTCGAGGCGCTGATCGGTGCCATCGCCGGCCGATTCGCCGATCCGGAACGGCTGGCCGAGGGGCTTCGGCTGCTGGCCCTGCTCGAGATCCTCTATGGCGGCGGCCTGCGCGTGTCCGAACTGGTCGGGCTGCCGCTGTCGGCGCTCGGGCGCGATGGCCGAGCGCTGATCGTGCGCGGCAAGGGCGACAAGGAACGGCTGGTGCCGCTGTCCGAGCCGGCGCGCGACGCCATCACCGCCTATCTGCCGCATCGCGGCGTGTTCTTCGTCAAGGGCCGTGACCGGGGCTTCCTGTTCCCGTCGCGCACCGCGCGCGGCGGCAGCCTGACCCGGCAGCGCTTCGGCCAGCTGCTGAAGGATCTGGCGGTCGAATCCGGGATCGAGCCCAGCCGGGTCAGCCCGCATGTGCTGCGCCATGCCTTCGCCACCCATCTGCTGTCGCATGGCGCCGATCTGCGCTCGGTCCAGACCATGCTGGGCCATGCCGACATCGCCACCACCCAGATCTACACCCATGTGCTGGGCGACCGGCTGCAGGCCCTGGTCGCCTCGGCGCATCCGATGGCGAAGACCCGGACCTAGGTCAGGCGTCCGGGCCGTCCGGATGGGCGAAGGTCCACAGCCGGTTGGCGGCGAAGCCCCAGAACAGCACGATCAGCGTCGTCACCGCCTGGGCCGGCAAATAGGGCGCGCCCAGCCGGTCGACGAACAGTGCCATCAGCGCCCAGGTCCAGGCGAAGCCGGAGGCGGCGACCAGGCCGAATCGCCACGCCGCCTCGCGATGCGGCCGGCCGGTGGCGAAGGTCAGCCGCCGGTTGAGCCCGTAGGAGACGACGCCGCCCGCGACATAGCCGGCCAGCGTCGCCGGTAGCGGCGCGGCCGTGCCCGATTCCACCAGGCCGATCAGCACGGCATAGTGCAGGGCGGTGGCGATCACGCCGACGCCGGCATAGCGCGTGAACTGGCGGCGGATCGCCGGGATGGGGAGGGCCTGCATCGGGCCTGTCCTGGCACAGCCGCCGTGCGGCGTCACCTGGGATCGCCAGATGCATGTCGATTGCATTTGCCCAGGGCGCATTTGCATTGACAGCGGATGGCGGATGCGGTTTCGCTGTGTCCGCTTGATGTCCTATGGAACGAATCGACGTGCGCTTCCTGGTCCCGATGCTGCGACGACGACGCCGACAGCCCGCCCTTCGCGGCGCGGTGGCCTGAGGCGTTCCCGAGTGCCTGCAACATCATGATGCGGGCGAAGCGGGGGCCGGTCGGCGCGCGACCAGACGATCTCCGATCCAAGGACAGATCCCAATTGTACGTGCTCAAGACCGAACGGCCGCGGGATGCGGACGAAGTCGATGGCCTGCTCGACCTTGCCTTCGGTGAGAACCGGCAGGCCAAGACCTCCTACCGCTATCGCGACGGCGTCGCGCCGGTGCGCGGCCTGTGCTTCGTGGTGCGTGAGGGCGGGCGGCCGAGCGGCCGGATCCTGGGGTCGATCCGCTACTGGCCGATGATGGTCGGGACCGACCGGCCGGCGCTGCTGCTGGGCCCCCTCGCCGTGCGGCCGGAGCTGCGGGGCGCCGGCGTCGGCGCCGCCCTGATGCGCGGCAGTATGAAGCGGGCGGGCGATCTCGGCCACCGCATGGTGCTGCTGGTCGGCGACCTCGCCTACTACGCCCGCTTCGGCTTCCAGCCCGCGGCGCCGCTGGGCTTCGTGATGCCGGACGAACAGCCGCACCGGCTGCTGGTCGCCGAACTGCGGCTCGGCGTGCTGGAGGATTGCCCGGGGGGCACGCTGCTCCGCGCCGATAGCGCCAGCTCTGCGCAGATTTCGGTCTCAATGCGGGCGGCCCTGTGTTAGACAGCCCCCCGATCCCCGAGGGCCAGTCTCAGCGTGGAATGAAGACCTTTCTCGAATTCGAAAAGCCGATTGCCGAAATCGAAGGCAAGATCGAGGAGCTTCGGCACATCACCGATGCCGGCGAACTCAACATCGCCGACGAAGTCTCCCGGCTGCAGACCAAGGTCGACAAGCTGCTGCGCGACACCTATCGCGGGCTGACTCCGGCCCAGAAGGTGCAGGTCGCGAGGCATCCGAATCGGCCGCACGGGCTCGACTACATCGCCGCGCTGATCGAGGATTTCCAGCCGCTGGCCGGTGACCGCGCCTTTGCCGAGGATCGCGCCATCATCGGCGGCCTCGGCCGGTTCCGCGGCCGCTCGGTGGTGGTGATCGGCCACGAAAAGGGCAACGACACCGAAAGCCGGATCCGGCACAATTTCGGCATGGCCAAGCCGGAAGGCTACCGCAAGGCCCAGCGCCTGCTGGAGTTGGCGGACCGCTTCCACCTGCCGGTGCTCACCTTCGTCGACACCGCCGGCGCCTATCCCGGCGTCGCCTCGGAAGAGCGCGGCGTGGCCGAGGCGATCGCCAAGTCGATCGAAACCTGCCTTCGCGTCCAGGTTCCCCTGGTCTCCGTCGTCATCGGCGAGGGCGGTTCGGGCGGGGCCATCGGCATCGCCGTGGCCGACCGGGTGCTGATGCTGGAGCACGCGATCTATTCCGTGATCTCGCCGGAAGGCTGCGCCTCGATCCTGTGGCGCAGCAGCGCGCAGAGCCAGGAGGCCGCGGCCGCCCTGAAGCTGACGGCGCAGGACCTGAAGCAGCTCGGCGTCATCGACGGCGTGGTGGAGGAACCGGTCGGCGGCGCCCACCGCTTCCCGGCGGACGCGATGCGCGCGGTCGGCGACGCGATCGGCGCGGCCCTGGCCCCGCTGGGCGACCTCGACGGCAAGACCCTGCGCGCCAAGCGGCGCGAGAAGTTCCTGGCGATCGGCCAGAACCTGGGCTGACGGCCGGAAACGACAAGGGCCGCCCGCGGCGGCCCTTGGGGTGTCGGATCAGGCCCGACGCCAGTGACGATCAGCCTACCAGATCGCGGCTGCGGCCCGTGCCGGCTCGGCCTGCTGCCGCTCTCCGGCCTCGATCCGCTCCAGGAAGTGGCTCAGCAGCCTTTCGTACAGCGCGTCGCCCAGGCAGGCATCCTCCAGCCCGACATCGATGTTCGGGTTGTCGTTGACCTCGATCACGACCGGGCCCTGTGCCGTCTCCTTGAGGTCGACGCCGTAGAGGCCGGTGCCGATCAGCGCGGCGGCCGCCAGCGCCGCCGACACGATGGCGGCCGGCACGGCCTCCAGCGGCACCGGCTCGGTCGCGCCCTCTTCGCTACGGCCATCGCCGCCATGGCGGAAGATCTGCCAATGGCCGCGCACCATGCGGTAGCGGCAGGCGAACAGCGGCTGGCCGGCCAGCACGCCGATGCGCCAGTCGAAGTCGGTGTACAGGTATTCCTGGGCCAGGATCAGCCGCGACCGGCGCAGCAGCCGCCGCCCCGCCACCGGCAGCTCGGCCGGGGTGTCGACCCTGATCACGCCGCGCGAACAGGCGCCGTCGGGGATCTTCAGCACCAGCGGGAAGCCCAGCGCCTCGCCGGCGGCCAGCAGCGTGTCGGACCGCACCGCCAGGGTGCGCGGCTGCGGCACGCCTTCGGCCTTCAGCCGCTCATGCAGATAGACCTTGTTGCAGCAGCGCAGGATCGAGACCGGGTCGTCGATCGCCGGCAGGCCCAGCCGCACCGCGCTCTCGGCGAAGATGTAGCTCGGCGCCTGCAGCGCGGTGGTCTCGCGGATCAGCAGGGCGTCGAAGCCGCCCAGTCGCGGCAGGTCGCGATGGCCCAGGCATTCGGTCTCGATGCCCATCCCGGCCGCAACATCGCGCAGCCGGGCGACGGTGCCGGGCCGCGACGGCGGCAGCGGGTCGTCCGGGTTTACCAGCACGGCCAGCCGGCGCGGGCGGCGAAACGGGCGGGGTGCCGGTGGGGTGCCGGACAGCCGCTCCAGCGCGGCGCGCAGCAGGCGGCGCTGCCGTGGGTCCAGCCCGGGCAGGCTTTCCGGCACCACGTGCAGCAGCTGATGGCGGGCGGCGTCGATCTGCAGGGTCATCAGTGGCAGGCCGAACGCGGCATAGGCCGCCTCGGCGACCTCCTGCAGATGCGGTTTGTCGCAGCGGCCCAGCGCCACGAACAGGCGCCGCGGCATGGCCAGGCGGCTGCCGGCATCCTGCCGGTGCAGCGCGGCCAGGGCGCAGTCCACCGTGGCATGGCGGCTGCGGACAAGCCGGTCGTCGGCCTGGTCGGCCAGCACCGCGGCGGTCGGGATCGCGGCATAGCCGCGGGCCTCGGCGATCAGCGAGACGTAGTAGCCGAAGGACAGGGGGCGCTGGTCACGGCACAGATTGACCACCATGGCGCCGCGCACGGCGCCGAGTTCGGGCAGGTGGTGGCCGTCCAGCAGGTCGTCGGGGGTGACGACGCGGCAACTGGGAGGCAGGTCGTCGGACAGCCCATCCGGGTCGTCGACGACAATCAGCGTTGTGGCCATGGTTCCATAATGGCGGTGGAAATGGCCCGCATCGTCCCGCAGGTCCGCGTAAAGGTGCCATTCGGATTGTGGGGCGTGGTTGGTTGGTGTATAAACGCATAGGTGTTTATACGCTTAAGCAGAAAGCAATCCGATGTCCGCGACCCGCTGGAACCTCGTGGTTTCGCAGTCCACCGACATGGCCCTGCGCCAGTTCCTCGCCAGCCAGGGCGGGGGTCGCAAGGGCGACCTGTCGCGCTTCGTCGAAGAAGCGGTGCGGGCCCACATCCTGGAACTGACCGCGGCCCAGGCCAAGGCCGGCAATGCGGATGTGGATCAGGAAACCCTCGACGCAGCGATCGATAAGACCCTGGCTGCGACGCGCCGTGCAAACAGGCCGGCGTAGGTTGGGTTCGCGCGCCGCGAACCCACCCTACGCGATCAGAGCTCTCCACCTGAGAACCCCCGCGGCGTGAAGCGCGGGGCGAGGCGGCCGAGCTCCGGGCCGAGCACCCGGTCCTCGGCGACCGGCGGCACGACGGCCCGGACCTCGTCGACGAAGGGCCGCAGCGCCGGCGGTGCCGCGCGGCCGGTGACGTGCAGCGCCTGTGACGCGACCACGGCCAGCATCGCTAGCGCGGCGTCCAGGCAGCGGCCGGCGCGCTCCTCCTTCGACCAGGCCGGGAACGCGGTGGTGGCGACGTCGTCCTGGCCCGCCCCCGCGGCCTCGGTGCCGGGGATGAAGGTGCGCTGCGCCGCCGCCTTGGCCTGCTCGAGATAGCCGGTCACCGCCATCGGCACATAGCCCAGGCTGCCATGG
>NZ_JBYRFX010000679.1:0-1612 GCF_057815775.1 Inquilinus sp. | reverse complement strand
GACGACCCGCCGATCGCCGCCGGCCGCGAGATCTGGGGCTTTCCCAAGAAATACGCCCATCCGAAGCTGGCGATCGTCAAGGACACACTGACCGGCACCTTGTCCTATGCCGACCAGCTCGTCGCCATGGGCACCATGGGCTACAAGCACGAAAGCATGGCCGGCAACGGCCAGCGGACGATGGCGACGCTGTCGCGCACCCAGGTCAATCTGAAGCTGATCCCCGGCGTCGACGGCCGGCCCGATCCAGGACCCCTTCGGCGTGATGTCGACCAGGTTGTAGGCGACCAGCTGGCAGATCTCCGGCCGGCCGTCGACGCCCGGGATCAGCTTCAGGTTGACCTGGGTCTTCGACAGCGTCGCCATCGTCCGATGGCCGTTGCCGGCCATGCTCTCGTGCTTGTAGCCCATGGTGCCCATGGCCACGAGCTGGTCGGCATAGGACAGGGTGCCGGTCAGCGTGTCCTTGACGATCTGCAGCTTGGGATGGGCGTATTTCTTGGGGAAGCCCCAGATCTCGCGGCCGGCGGCGATCGGCGGATCGTCGTCCAGGTACATCTGGGCGACGAAGCTCATCTCCTCGCCGCGGAAGCGGCACGGGATGACCATGCCGGATTCGGTGTAGCTGCCGAAGCCGGAGCTGTCGGGCATCCGGATCCACTCGTAATGCACAATCGGCCGCTCCACCGGCTCCAGCGGCTCGGGCAGCTGGTCGCGGATCACCTGCGGGTCGGTCTCGTAGGTGATGATCATGTATTCCCGGTCGACGAACCGGTACGGCCCGGCCGGATAGCTCGGCCCGGCGGCCGGCATCGACGGGAGCCGGAGTACATCTTCCCTGCGCATGACCTCAACCCTTTGCCGGACGGCCGCGATGCGGGCCGCGACCGTCATAGCCAGCAAGCGCTGAAACTCCCGCGACAGTCTTTCGACAGAGATGTGACATCGCTGCGGCCCGCGATTCCGGCCGCCACCGCGTCATCAGACCGTCATCCATCCCGGCCTATCGTGCGCTCCCCAAGCAGGAGACCGGCCGGCCATGGATGCGAAGAGCCCAGTTTCAGAGCGCGACACCGCTTCCGCCGGCTGGCGGCCCGACCGCTGCGACCGCGTTGCCCTGGTGCTGCAGGGCGGCGGCGCCCTCGGCGCCTACCAGGCCGGCGTGTACCAGGCGTTGCACGAGGCCGGGATCGAGCCGGACTGGGTGTCGGGCGTGTCGATCGGCGCGATCAACGCCGCCATCATCGCCGGCAACCCGCCGGAGCGGCGGCTGGAGCGGCTGCGCGTGTTCTGGGAGCGGATCACCGACCGCCGGATCTGGGCCTACACCCCGGATGGCGACATCTTCCGCCAGATGCGCAACGCCACCAGCTCATGGATGACCATGCTGCAGGGCCAGCCCGGCTTCTTCTCGCCGCACGGCACCAGCCCTTGGCTGAGCCATGCCGGGGCCAAGAGCGCGACCAGCTATTACGACACCGCGGCGCTGCGCGAGACCCTGCTGGAGCTGGTCGATTTCGACCGGATCAACGGCGGCCCGGTGCGCTTCGCGGTCGGCGCGGTCAACGTGCTGACCGGCAACTTCATCTATTTCGACAGCGCCGAGGAGGAG
>NZ_JBYRFX010000678.1:0-2860 GCF_057815775.1 Inquilinus sp. | reverse complement strand
CATCGAGATGGCCGGCGGCCACATTCGGGAGAGCGTCGATCATCAGCGATTCACCTTTAGCGGTGCCTTGTGCGCAGCGCCGCGTTCGTACCAGCCCTTGGACCGGTTCACGATCCAGACGACGGACAGCATGACCGGGACCTCGATCAGCACGCCGACCACGGTGGCGAGGGCGGCGCCGGAGTGGAAGCCGAACAGGCTGATGGCGGCGGCGACGGCCAGCTCGAAGAAGTTGGACGCGCCGATCAGGGCCGAAGGACCGGCGACGCAATGCCGTTCCCCGGCGAGACGGTTCAGCAGGTAGGCCAGGCCGGAATTGAAATAGACCTGGAGAAGGATCGGGATGGCCAGGAGCACGATCACCAGCGGCTGCGCGATGATCTGCTCCCCCTGGAAGCCGAACAGCAGCACCAGGGTCGCGAGCAGCGCCACCAGCGAGACCGGCCCCAGGACATGCAGCAACCGTGCGAGCGCGATCCCGCCGCCCGTGGCCAGCACCCAGCGGCGCACGATCTGCGCCAGGATCACCGGGATGACGATGTAGAGGGCGACCGAGAGAACGAGCGTGTCCCAGGGCACGGTGATCGCGGACAGGCCGAGCAGCAGGCCGACGATCGGGGCGAAGGCCACCACCATGATCGTGTCGTTGAGCGCCACCTGGCTCAGCGTGAAATGCGGTTCGCCCCTGGTCAGGTTGGACCAGACGAACACCATCGCCGTGCAGGGCGCGGCCGCCAGGATGATCAGGCCGGCAATGTAGCTGTCGATCTGGTCGGCCGGCAGCCAGGACCGGAACAGCCCGCCGATGAAGAGCCAGCCGAGCGCCGCCATCGAGAACGGCTTCACCGCCCAATTGATGAACAGGGTCACGCCGATGCCGCGCCAGTGCCGGCCGACCTCTCCGAGCGCGGCAAAATCGATCTTCAGCAGCATTGGGATGACCATCAGCCAGATCAGCACGGCGACGGGCAGGTTGACCCTGGCGATTTCCGCGGCGCCGACCGTCTGGAAGGCGCCCGGCATGACATGGCCGAGGGCGATGCCGGCGACAATGCACAGGGCGACCCAGAGGGTGAGGTATCGTTCAAAGCGGGACATGGATCCGCCTATGCCGTCGTGATGCGGCGGCCGTGGCCGTCCACCACGCGTTCGCCGTCTTCCTTGACGAACGCCCCCTGCTGTGGCGGCAACAGGTCGATCACCGCCTCGGACGGCCGGCACAGCCGCACACCCCTCGGGCTGACGACGATCGGCCGGTTGATCAGGATCGGATGCGCCGTCATGGCGTCCAGGAGCTGGTCGTCCGTCAGGCCGGGATCGGCAAGGCCCAGCTCGGCATAAGGCGTGCCCTTTTCGCGAATGACATCGCGGACGGACAGTCCCATCCGCGTGATGAGCTGGCGCAGCAGCGGGCGCGACGGCGGTGTCTTCAGATACTCGATGACATGCGGCTCGATGCCGGCATTGCGGATCAGTGCGAGCGTGTTGCGCGAGGTGCCGCAATCCGGGTTGTGATAGATGACGACGTCGATGGCGGGCTTCGTGTCGTCTCCGGGCGGGGCGATGCGGTCAGGCATTGGCGGGATCCTTTCCGGGTTCGCAGCAGGCGGCCATCGCGGCCACGGCGGGGGTGCAGACCTCCGGGCGCCCCTGGCAGCAGTCGCGCATCAGGAACTGGATCAGGCCGGACAACGCCGGATAGGCGGCGGTGTAGACGATCGATCGGCCCTCGCGGCGGGATTGTACCAGTCCCGCCTGCTCCAGATGGCTCAGGTGAAACGACATCCGCGACGAGGTCGCGCCCATTTCTTCGCCGATCGCACCGGCCGGCAGTCCGGCAGGGCCGGCGATCACCAGAAGGCGCACGATCCGCAGCCGGGTTTCCTGCGAGAGGGCCGCGAAGGCATCGAGGGCTTGCCGTTCATCCATCTTTGTCTCAATATCTCAAGAGGTGTTGAGATGAAAGGTAGGCGACAATGACCGTTCAGGCAAGCCTCTCGACCACCGATTTCCACGGTGATGGTTCCCTCGGCGCGGTCCTCGATGCTCTCGCGCCGCATGCGGGCAAGATCCTTGTCATCGAGTATGGCGGGCGGCGGATCCAGCCGGGCTATCACGTGACCGAGGTCAAGGCCGGATCGTTCGTCACGCTCGATTGCGGCGGCAACCCCGACCAATGGCGCGAGACGATCCTGCAGGTCGAGGATCGGGCGCCGGACAGCGGGCGGACCTTCATGCCGGTCGCCAAGTTCCGGGCGATCCTGGACCAGGTCGCGGCCCGGATCGGGCTTGATCCCGTGGCACGGCTGACCTTCGAGGTCGGCCCGCCGGAGGCGCCGATGCAGGTGTTCGACGCCGAGGCGCTGCAGGCCGACGATGACAGTGTCGTGCTGCGCCTTGTCGCCCGCGCGGCGATCTGCAAGCCCAGGCATCGCGCGATGCAAGAGGCCGCGTCGGCCGCTTGCTGCGGATCTGCGGCTGGATCCTGCGGGTAGTCCGGTCGGCCCATCCGGCGCGGTCACCTCACGCGGTCGCCCAGAGCAGGGCTCCGGCGGCCGCGCTGCCGATCAGGGTCGGGATCATGCCGGCCTTGAAGCGCAGCATGGCGAGCATCGAGGCCGCGACGAGGCTGGCGGCCCGCCAGTCGAGAGAGGAGAGGACGGGAATGTCGGGGCCGATTCCCAGCAGCCCGACCGTCACCACGGCACGGAACATCACATGCAGCGCGAACCACAGCGCCAGGTTGAGGATGACCCCGACCACGGCGGCGGTGATGGCGGACAGCGCCGCTGACACCGCGCGGTTGCCGCGCAAGGTCTCGACATAGGGCGCGCCGAGGAAGATCCACATGAAGCACGGG
>NZ_JBYRFX010000677.1:0-4013 GCF_057815775.1 Inquilinus sp. | reverse complement strand
AACGCCGCGGCGATGCGATACACCGAGGCCCGGCTGACCGCCGTGGCCGAGGCGCTGCTGGAAGGCATCGACGAGGACGCGGTCGATTTCCGCGAGACCTATGACGGCGAGGGCCGCGAACCGGTGTTCCTGCCGGCCGCCTTCCCGAACCTGCTGGCCAATGGCTCTCAGGGCATCGCCGTCGGCATGGCGACCTCGATCCCGCCACACAATGTCGGCGAGATCTGCGACGCGCTGCAGATGATGATCAAGCACCCCGACTCCACGGTGGACGACCTGCTGACCGTGGTCGCCGGGCCGGATTTCCCGACAGGGGGCGAGCTGGTCGAATCCGCTGCGTCGATCCGCGAATCCTATGTCACCGGCCGCGGTGCCTTCCGCGTCCGGGCGCGGTGGGAGATCGAGAAGCAGCCGCTCGGCCTATACCAGATCGTGGTCACCGAGATTCCGTACCAGGTGCAGAAGTCGCGGCTGATCGAGAAGCTGGCCGACATCGTCACCTCGAAGAAGCTGTCGACGCTGGAGGATGTGCGCGACGAATCGGCCGAGGATGTCCGCATCATCCTGGTGCCGAAGAGCCGCAACGTCGAAGCCGACATGCTGATGGAGCAGCTGTTCCGGCTGACCGAGCTGGAGACGCGCTTCAGCCTGAACATGAACGTGCTGGACCGCACCATCCCGCGGGTGATGAGCCTCAAGGATGTCTGCAAAGGCTTCCTCGACCACCGCTACGAGGTGCTGGAGCGGCGGTCGCTGTACCGGCTCGGCAAGATCGAGCGGCGGCTGGAGATCCTCGGCGGTTACCTCATCGTCTTCCTCGACCTCGACGAGGTCATCCGCATCATCCGCGAGGAGGACGAGCCCAGGGCGTCGCTGATGGCGCATTTCAAGCTGACCGAGGTGCAGGCCGACGCCATCCTCGACATGCGGCTGCGGTCGTTGCGCAAGCTCGAGGAAATGGAGATCCGGCGCGAGTTCGACGGGCTGTCGGGCGAGCGTGAGCAGATCCAGGCCCTGCTCGCCGACGAAGGCAAGCGCTGGAAGGCGATCTCGGGCGAGATCGCGCTGATCAAGAAGAAGTTCGGCCCGGACACCGTGCTCGGCCGCCGCCGCACCAAGATCGGCGAGCCACCCTCGGCCGTCGTCGTGTCGCTGGAGCCGCAGATCGAGCGCGAGCCGCTCACCGTCTTCCTGTCGGCGAAGGGCTGGATCCGGGCGCTGCGTGGCCACGGGCTGGAACTCGCCGAGGTCAAGTACAAGGACGGCGACGCCGAAGGCTTCGTGCTGCAGGCCGAGACCACCGACAAGATCCTGCTGTTCGGCAGCGACGGCCGCTTCCACACCCTGGCGGCCGACAAGCTGCCGCGCGGCCGCGGCTTCGGCGAGCCGGTGCGGATGATGGTCGACCTCGGCAACGACACCGACATCATCGCGCTTCTGGCCCATGTGCCGGGCCGCAAGCTGATCGTCGCCTCCAGCGACGGCCGCGGCTTCGTGGTGGCGGAAAGCGACGTGATCGCCCAGACCCGCGCCGGCAAGCAGGTGCTGAACCTGAACGACGGCGCCAAGGCAGTGGTGTGCCGTCCCGTCAGCGGCGACACCGTGGCGGTGGTCGGCACCAACCGGCGCCTGCTGTGCTTCCCGCTGTCGGAGCTGCCGGAGATGGGGCGCGGCAAGGGCGTGACGCTGCAGAAATACCATGGCGCTGCGCTGTCGGACCTGACCGTGTTCAAGCGGGAAGAGGGGCTGATCTGGCAGATGGGCGGCGGCCGCACCCGGACCGAGCCGGAGATCCCGATCACCGCCCGCGGCCGCAGCGGCAACCTGCCGCCCCGCGGCTTCCCACAGAGCAACAAGTTCACCTAAAACCCCTTTCTCGTCATTCCCGCGAAAGCGGGGATGACGACTTCAGAAGAAGACATTCGGAGCCTGGCGATGACCACCCGCACCCTTCCCGTGATGCTCTCCGTCTGGCGCGCCGAGGGCAATGCCAGCCTGTTTCGCGCCGCCGTGGTGGTGGTGGTGCTGGGCTCCGTCCTGATGGCGCTGTCGGCCAGGATCCAGGTGCCGTTCTACCCGGTGCCGATGACGATGCAGACCGGCGTGGTGCTGTTGATCGGCGGCGCCTGCGGCTGGCGGCTGGGTGGCCTGGCGATGCTGGCCTATCTCGCCGAAGGCCTCGCCGGGCTGCCGGTCTTCGCCGGCGCCATTGCCGGCCCGGCCTATATGGCGGGGCCCACCGCCGGCTATCTCGTCGGCTTCGTGCCCTCGGCCGCGCTGATGGGCTTGGCGGTCGAGCGGGGGTGGGCCCGCGGTCTCGTGGGCATGGCTGCGGCGCTGGCCGTGGCCTCGCTGATTCCCTTCGCTACCGGCGTGGCCTGGCTGTCGGTTCTGGTCGGCCCGACCGCCGCGATCGCTGGCGGCTTCACGCCGTTCATCCCGGCCGCGATCCTCAAGGGCGCGCTGGCCGGCGCCCTGCTGCTGGCGATGACCGGCATCGCCCGCCGCCGCGACGCTTAAAGCCGATCTAACCTTTTGCGTTGCCTCTCCCGCCTGGCGGGAGAGGTCGGGCGTCCGTAGGACGGCCGGGTGAGGGTTGGTCTCGGCCTCGACAAAGGGCCCTCACCCGGAGCCGCTTTGCGTTTCCGACCTCTCCCGCAAGCGGGAGAGGCAATGCGTGCTGATCTTAAGCGCCGGATTTTCTGCTAGAGGCAGATGCTTCGTTGCGTCCCGGCCCCGAGTTTCATTAGATGGCAGCAGCGCTGCGGCGGCTCGATCCACCGCAGCGAATGTCCGAGCCACGCTCGATCGTTGGAACATGGGGGGAGATTCCGAGAGATGAAGCGGCGTAATTTCATTGCCACCGCGGGCGTCGGCCTGGCGGCCGTACCGCTGGCGGCACCGGCGATCGCGCAGGACAAGCCCGAGGTCAAATGGCGCCTCGCGTCGAGTTTCCCGAAGTCGCTCGACACCATCTATGGCGGTGCCGACGTGCTGTCGCAGACTCTGTCGGATCTGACCGACGGCAAGTTCCAGATCCAGGTGTTCCCGTCGGGTGAGCTGGTGCCGGGCCTGCAGGCGCTCGACGCCACGCAGAACGGCACGGTCGAGGCGGCGCACACCGTCGCCTACTACTATGTCGGCAAGGACCCGACCTTCGCCATCGGCTCGTCGATCCCGTTCGGCCTCAACGCCCGGCAGCAGAATGCCTGGCTGTACCATGGCGGCGGCAACGAGCTGTTGAACACCTTCTTCGCCAATTACGGCGTGGTCGGCATGCCCGGCGGCAACACCGGCACCCAGATGGGCGGCTGGTTCCGCAACGAGATCAAGTCGCTGGCCGATTTGAAGGGGCTGAAGATGCGCATCGCCGGCCTGGCCGGCAAGGTGGTGGAACGCATCGGCGTGGTGCCGCAGCAGATCGCTGGCGGCGACATCTACCCGGCGCTGGAGCGCGGCACGATCGACGCCACCGAATGGGTCGGGCCGTATGACGACGAGAAGCTCGGCTTCTACCAGGTCGCCAAATTCTACTACTACCCGGCCTTCTGGGAAGGCGGCCCCACCGTGCATTTCCTGTTCAACAAGGACAAGCACGAGGCGCTGCCGGACAGCTACAAGAAGGCGCTGGCGGTGGCCACCCAGGTCGCCAACGCCAACATGCTGGCGCTGTACGATGTGAAGAACATCGCGGCAATCCGCAGCCTGGTCGGCAAGGGCGTGCAGCTGCGGCCGCTGCCGCGCGACGTGCTCGACGCTTCTTATGTCGAATCGTTCAAGCTGTATGACGAGCTGTCGGCCTCGAACGCCAACTGGAAGGCGATCTACGAGCCGTGGAAACAGTTCCGGACCGAGGCCTATCAGTGGTTCCGGGTCGCGGAATACACCTATGACAGCTATGTCTACGCGCAGCAGGCCGCCGGCAAGTAAGCCGCAGCGCTGACAGCAATCGGGCCGGTCTCCTTGCGGGGACCGGCCCTTTTCTTTGACTATTTGAAGCTGGGTGGCGGCAG
>NZ_JBYRFX010000676.1:0-4614 GCF_057815775.1 Inquilinus sp. | reverse complement strand
TCACCTGGCGGTGGATGGGGTGTCCTGGCGGGTGCTGCTGTCGGACCTGCAGCGCGGCTATGAGCGGGCGCTGGCGGGCGAAGCCCAGCCGGCAGGCGGTCCGCGGACGCCGTGGAGCCATTGGGCCCAGGCGCTGCAGGCTTATGCGGCAACACCCGAGGTCCAGTCCGAGGCTGCTTGGTGGCGGGCCTCCCTGTCGAATGCGACGGGCCGGCTGCCAATGAAGTCCGGTGGCGATCGTCGGCTGGGATCGAGCCGCGAGGTGACGTGGCGGCTGGAGGCATCGCAGACGCGCCGGCTACTGCAGGAGGTGCCTGCGGCGTACCGGACGGGTGTCGAGGATGTGCTGCTGGCAGCCCTGAGCCGGGTG
This sequence comes from Inquilinus sp., assembly GCF_057815775.1. Lineage (NCBI taxonomy): Bacteria > Pseudomonadati > Pseudomonadota > Alphaproteobacteria > Rhodospirillales > Rhodospirillaceae > Inquilinus > Inquilinus sp. The sequence continues at coordinate 4,244 of NZ_JBYRFX010000676.1, read as the reverse complement.
CTGGCGGACTGGTCCGGGGCCCCGGGCGTGCTGGTCGACCTGGAAGGGCATGGCCGCGAGGGTGTGGTGCCGGATGTGGATGTGTCGGAGACGGTGGGCTGGTTCACCACCCGCTATCCCGTCTGGCTGCAGTCTGAGACCGACGCGGCCGCCCATCTGATCGGAGTGAAGGAGCGCCTGCGGTCGGTGCCGCATCGTGGCCTGCATTGGGGCCTGCTGCCCGAGGCGGCGCGCACAGGGCTGCCGCGGTCGGAGGTGAGCTTCAACTATCTCGGCCGGTTCGACGGCAGCCTCGCCGAGGATGGGCTGTTCGGCTTCGCCCGGGAGGCACGCGGCGCGTCGATGTCGCCGGAGACGGCGCTGGGCCATGTGCTGGATATCAACGGCATCGTGGCGGAAGACAGCCTGTCGCTGAGCTGGCAGTACAGCCCGGACGTGGTGTCGGCGGCCGAGGTCGAAGACCTCGTGCGCCGGTTCGATGCCGAGATCCGGTCGCTGATCGCCCATTGCCTGGCCCAGGCACCGGGGGCGACGGCCGCGGACTTCCCGCTGTCCGGCCTGACCCAGGCGCAGTTCCAGGCACTGGACCTGGACATATCGGCGATCCAGGACCTCTACCCGGCGACGGCGGTGCAGCAGGGCATGCTGTTCCACAGCCTGATGCGGCCGGGCGAAGGCCTGTATGTCAATCAGCTGCGGGTGACCCTGAAGGGCTCCCCGGACCGTGCCGCCCTGCGCGGCGCCTGGGACGCGGTGGTGTCGCGGCACGACATCCTGCGCACCGGCTTCGAATGGCGCCATGGCGGCGACGCGCTGCAAATGGTGCATCATCAGGTCCGGCTGCCCTATGCGGAGCATGATTGGCACGCCGTCGAGGACTATGACGCCCGGCTGGCCGAATGGCGGCGCGCGGATCTGGCGCTGGGCTTCGATCCGTCGGTGGCGCCGCTGCTGCGCATTGCAGTGTTCGCCCGCCCGGATGGCGATTGTGACCTGATCCGCACCATGCACCACGCCCTGACCGATGGCTGGAGCACGTCGCAGCTGCTGGGCGAGGTCGGTGCGGCCTATGAGGCGCTGCGTCGTGGTGCGCCGGTGCCGCCCGTGTCCAGCCCATCCTATCGGGACTATGTGTCCTGGCTGGCGCGCCAGGGCAGCGGCGAGGCCTGGTGGCGCGAGCGGCTGGCGGAGGTGGACGAGCCGGCGGGCCTGGTGGAGAGCCTGGAAGGGCCGGCGCCCGGCGAGGCCGGGGCCCATCGGGTCGATGAGCGCCTGTCGGCGGATCTGAGCGAGCGCCTGCGCCAGGCGGCGCAACGCCACGCGGTGACGCTGAACACGCTGATGCAGGGCGCCTGGTCGGTGCTGCTGTGGCGCTACGGCAACCGGCCGCAAGTCGTGTTCGGCACGACGGTGTCGGGGCGCCCGCCCGAGCTGGCCGGGTCGGACCGGATGCTGGGCCTGTTCATCAACAGCCTGCCGGTGTGGGTCAATCTGAGCGCGGGCGAGCGGGTGTCGGACTGGCTGCGGGGCCTGCAGGATCGCAACAGCGCGCTGCGCCAGTACGAGCACACGCCGCTGCCATCGGTGCAGCGCTGGGCGGGGCAGGTGGGCGAAAGCCTGTTCGACAGCTTGGTGGTGTTCGAGAACTACCCGATCGACGCGGCGGCGCGGGCGGCGCAAGGCGCCCTGGCGCCGCGCCATGCCGAGGTCGTGGAGCGGACGGACACGCCGCTGACGCTGGTGGTGGTGCCCGGCGCCGGGCTGGAGCTGACCTGGAGCTGGGACGGCGCGCTGGTGTCGTCGGCCAGCGTGGCGGGGCTGCGGCAGCACTATGTCGAGGTGCTGGAGCAGCTGGCGTCGCAGGGCGAATTGCGGCTCGGCGATTTGGTGCTGAGCGGCGGCGAAGCAGCACCCGTGCGGCAGCGCTACGCCTTTCGGTCGGTGACCGGGCGGGTGCTGGAGCAGTGCCGGCGCGACCCCGACGCCGAGGCGGTGATCCATGAGGATGACCGCCTGAGCTACCGGGGCCTGGAGGATCTGTCGGGCCGGATGGCCTGGCAGCTGCGGCGGCTTGGCGTCGGGGCGGATGTCCGGGTCGGCCTGTGCATGGAGCGTTCGACCGGCCTGGTGGCGTCGCTGCTGGGCATCCTGCGCGCCGGCGGGGCCTATGTGCCGCTGGATCCGGCCTATCCCGAGGCGCGGCTGCGCGACACCATCGCCGATGCCGGGCTGCACTGCATCGTCGCCGACCGGGCGAGCGCGGAGCGGCTGTCCGGCCTGCTCGACGGGCAGCGCTTGGTGGTGCTGGAGGATCTGGCGGATGGGGGCGGCCGGTTCCCGGATGCGGTGCCGCATCCGCTGCAGCTGGCCTATGTGATCTACACCTCGGGCTCCACCGGCCGGCCCAAGGGAGTGGCCATCAGCCATGAGGCTGTGGCGCGTCTGCTGGATTCGACCGACGGTTGGTTCGGCTTCGGGCCGTCTGACGTGTGGACCCTTTTCCACTCCTATGCCTTCGACTTCTCGGTGTGGGAGATCTTCGGCGCGCTGGCCTATGGCGGCCGGCTGGTGGTGGTGCCTCATTGGACCGCGCGCGACGTCCAGGCGTTCCACGATCTCCTGCGCGCCGAGGCGGTGACGGTGCTGAACCAGACGCCGTCGGCGTTCCAGCCGTTGCTGCATCTCGATGCTGCGTCGGACCAGCCATTGACGGCGCTGCGCGCGGTGATCTTCGGCGGTGAGAAGCTGGAGCCCTCGACGCTGGCGCCATGGGTGGCCAAGCGGGGTGATACGGCGCCAGCGCTGATCAACATGTACGGCATCACCGAGACCACGGTGCACGCCACCTATCGCCATCTGAGGGCGGCTGACGTGTTGGGACCGCAGGCGCGCAGCGTGATCGGGGAAAGCCTGCCCGACCTGCCGGTGCATGTGCTGGACCAGACACTGCAGCTGGCGCCCGCGAACGGGGTGGGTGAGCTTTATGTCGGCGGCACCGGCCTGGCGCGGGGCTACCTGAACCGCCCTGGGCTGACGGCGGAACGCTTCGTGCCCAATCCCTATGGCGAGCCGGGCAGCCGGCTGTATCGCAGCGGCGACCTCGCCCGCAGCCTGGCCTCGGGCGAGCCGGAGTATATCGGCCGACTGGACCATCAGGTGAAGTTGCGGGGCTACCGGATCGAGCTTGGCGAGATCGAGGCGGGGCTGCGGGGCTGCCTTGGCGTGAAGGAAGCGGCGGTCGCGCTGCGGGGTTCTGGCGAGAGCAAGCGTCTGGTCGGCTACGTCACGGGCGACGTGGATCCGGAAGCCATCCGGTCTGTGCTGGCTCGTGACCTGCCGGAACACATGATCCCGTCTGCGATCATGGTGCTGGAGCGTCTGCCGCTGACACCGAACGGCAAGCTGGACCGCAACGCCCTGCCGGAGCCGGAGATCACGGCATCGGCCATCAAGGCGCCACGGACGGAGACGGAGCGGGTGCTGTGCGCGGTGTGGGCCGAGGTTCTGTCGCTGCCGGCCGTCGGGATCACGGACAACTTCTTCCGCATCGGCGGTGACTCGATCCTGAGCCTGCGGGTGATTGCGCGGGCGCGGGAACAGGGGATCCGGGTGACACCACGCCAGGTGTTCGAACACCCGACGGTGGAGCGCCTGGCCCAGGTGGCCGAGGCAATCGGCACCGACGAGGCGGTGCAGGCGGAGATCACTGACCGAGCATTGGCACTGACGCCGATCCAGTCCTGGTTCTTCGAGCGCTACCCCGAGGGCCTGTCGCACTGGAACCAGTCGGTTCTGCTGCGGGTGAAGGGTGATCTGTCGGAGCCGGCACTGGAGAACGTGCTGTCCTGGCTGGTGCGTCGCCACGATGCGCTGCGCCTGCGGTTCGAACGGATCGACGGCGCGTGGCAGCAGCGGGTGGTGCCGACGGAGACGTCGAACCTGCTGCAGGTGACGACGCTGACCGGCGAGAGCTGGCAGTCGGAGCTGGAAGCGTTCGGCCTGTCGGTGCAGACCAGCCTGGAGCTGGGCTCAGGTCCGCTGCTGCGGGTGGGCTATGCCCGGCTGCCGGAGCAGGGCGAGGGCCGCCTGCTGCTGGCAATTCATCACCTGGCGGTGGATGGGGTGTCCTGGCGGGTGCTGCTGTCGGACCTGCAGCGCGGCTATGAGCGGGCGCTGGCGGGCGAAGCCCAGCCGGCAGGCGGTCCGCGGACGCCGTGGAGCCATTGGGCCCAGGCGCTGCAGGC
>NZ_JBYRFX010000675.1:0-5417 GCF_057815775.1 Inquilinus sp. | reverse complement strand
CGGTTGTTGACGCTGCGGCGCGCGCCTTGTATAGGGTGCGCGCCCTGCGGCGCCGAAGTAGCTCAGGGGTAGAGCAACTGATTCGTAATCAGTAGGTCCGGGGTTCAATTCCCCGCTTCGGCACCATTCTTCCCTTTGATGGCAAAGGGAATTGCGGCATATCCCCCACCGTATTCGACTTCCCCCGGGCCCAAACGCCCGAGAATCTCGGGCGTCCGCGACGTGCCAGAATGCGGGCCGGGCAGCATTCAAAAAATTTGACCGAAATTAATGGAATGGAAGCCCACCAATTCAGGTGATACGCTTCGGTTATTCAAAGCTCCAAGCATTCGGCCGTTGCGGCAGACCTTTATTTCGATTTCGTCAATTGATCCGCGGGGTGCCGGCAAATGATGCGGCGCATTGTGCAAAAGCCAATTGGATCAACGGATTGGGCCGCAAAGGCGCCTTGGCGCCGGCTGGCGCGCCGCTTCTCCATCGCCCTGCTCGCCGCTGTCGGCGTCGTCCTCTCCGCCAGTCCCGGCTTCGCCGACCCGACACAATGCACCGCTGAACGATCGCAGCCGATGGTGCCGACCGATCCGGCGCTGTGCGAGAGCCTGACGGCGGCGGTCCGCAACCCGTCGGCCCTGCCGCTCGACCAGTATGAGGCCAAGCTCAACCAGTTCTTCGGCGCCTACTGCCATCGCAACGAGGCCGCGGGATGGCGGCGCGACAAATTTGTCCGCGACGCCGGCCCCTTCATCGCGACGCTGTCGGCCGGCGCCTGGAAGGGCACCGGCTTCGGCACCCATGCCCCGGTGGTGATCTGGTACTCGCCCGACATGGCGGAATGGCTGGTCAAGAACCGCAGCGGCGAGGGCACCGCGGCGGACAAGCTGCCGCCGATCCCCGACGGCGCGATCATGGTCAAGGAGATGTTCCCGGCCCCGGCCGCCAGCTGTGTCGATGTCGACCCGCTGAAGCTGTACCCGACCTCCGGCGCGGCGATCATGATCCGCGACAGCAAGGCCTCGCATGACGGCTGGTACTGGGGCTGGTAAGGCTTCGGGCCGGGCAGCGGCTGGTCGCCGGACTGGCCGCCCGGCCCGGCCAACAACCTGCCCAACCAGGGCTTCGGCCAGTACTGCATGAACTGCCATGCCTCGGCGAAAGACAACCTGACCTTCGCCTCGCCGCGCAACATCCAGGGCGAACCGGGCCGGCCGCTGGTCTATCTCAGCCAGTCCTGGTTCATGGCGCCGCCGCCGGAAGACCACCACCACGACGTGGCGATACCGGACGAAGTCGGCCCCCTGGAGCAGCCGCTGCGCCAGGCCGACCCGGCGGTCGACACGGCCCTGCGCGCCTATCTGCTGAAGACGCCGCCTCGGGAGGTGGTGTCGAACATGCCGTCGGCGACCTATGACAACACCTGGGTCGGCGCCGGCGGCCCGCACGCGGCGAATGAGTTCGTCACCTCGACCCAATGCCTGGGATGCCACGACGCGGGCAGCACCGGGTTGCAATTCGACATGACGATGCCGAACCCGCATGGCGCCAACCTGATCAACCTGTCGCCCTACGCCACCTGGCGCACCTCGCCGATGGGTCTGGCCGGGCGCGACCCGTTCTTCTTCGCCCAACTGGCCAGCGAGACCCAGAGCTTTCATCCCACGGTGAAGGCCGTGGTCGAGGAAACCTGCCTGGGCTGCCACGGCATCCAGGGCGAGCGGCAGTTCCACATCGACATGTTCAGCAAGGGCGGCGAATGCCCCGATTTCACCCGCGAGATGGTGAATGCCGTGCCATGGCCGGACGGCAACCCGACCGCAGCGCATGCGCAATATGGCATGCTGGCCCGCGACGGCATCTCGTGCGTCTCCTGCCACCGCATGGCCCTGGGAGAAGCCGCGACCAACGCTGCGGCCGGCACCCCGGAGAATGCCTGCATCGCGCAGCGCCAGGCCTTCCTGAATCCGCACAACACCGGCTTCGCCCGCACCTTCACCGGCAGCTTCCTGGTCGGCCCGCCCGACAAGCTGATCGGCCCGTTCGAGATGCCGAAGGTGAAGCCGATGGAGGCCGCACTGGGCATCACCCCGGTGCATGACGTGGCCATCACCAGTTCGGAGGTCTGCGGCAGCTGCCATTCGGTGCATCTGCCGGTGTTCCAGAACGGCCAGGCTGTCGCCCGGATCTACGAGCAGACGACCTATCCGGAATGGGCGTTCAGCGCCTATCGCACCGGCACCACGCCCGACGGCCCGCTGCCGCAGGGGCCGGGCAGCCTGGCGCAGACCTGCCAGGCCTGTCACATGCCATCGAAGGCGGCGGATGGCACGCCGATGCGCAGCAAGATCGCCAGCATCCAGGAGTTCAGCAACTTCCCGGAGGCCGAGAACAACCTCGGGCCCGAGGATATCGACCTGCCCGTGCGTGACGGCTTCGCCGCGCACACGCTGGTCGGCCTCAACGTCTTCCTGACCAAGATCGCGCAGCAATTCCCGGATGTGCTCGGCATCCCGACCCAGGACCCGATGCTGACCTCACGCGGCCTCGACCCGCTGCTGCGGACCGAGCAGGCGATGCTCGACATGGCCGGCAACCAGACCGCCGACGTGGCCGTGAGCGGCGTGTCGACCGCGGGCGGGCGGCTGCAGGCGACGGTAACCGTCAACAACAAGGCCGGGCACAAGCTGCCCTCCGGCGTCGGCTTCCGCCGCGTCTTCCTGGAGTTCCAGGTGCTGGACCAGAACGGCACCACGCTATGGGCCTCCGGCCGCACCAATACGGCGGGCGCGCTGGTCGACCAGACCGACACGCCGCTCGACGGCGAATACTGGTGGACGGATGACTGCTCGGCCCGCATCCAACCGGAGGCGCGGCTGCACCAGCCGCATTTCCAGCGCATCACCCGCCAGAACCAGACCCAGATCTACCAGGAGCTGGTGTCGACGCCGCCCCTGGACAATTCGGCACCGGTCTGCGGCCCGGGCACCGACCCGAAGGGCATGCTGACCACCAGCTTCCTGTCGATCTGCAACACGGTGAAGGACAACCGCATCCTGCCGCACGGCTATCTGCCGCTGGCCGAGCGCACCCAGATCGCCACCGCGCTGGGCGCGACGGAGGACCTGGCGAAGGAGGCCGGTGCCACCGCCGTCGGCGACGATCCCGACTACGTCAAGGGCGGCGGCGACAGCCTGGTCTACGACGTGCCCCTGGCCGACCTGCCGGCCGGCAGCCACCCGGCCGCGGTGCAGGCTACGCTGTACTATCAGGCAGCCCCGCCCTTCTATCTGCAGGACCGCTTCTGCACGGCCAAGGGCGATGACACGGAGCGGCTGAAATACCTGGTCGATCACCTCAACCTCAAGGGCTCCGCGGCCGACGACTGGAAGCTGAAGCTCATCTCGTGGGGGGTGGTGGCGCTGCCTTAGCGCCACCACCCCACGTCAAAGCCGCCGCCAAATTCGGCAACAAGATCAATATCAACGACGCCTGTCCTGCGCGGAATGCGGGAACGGCATGACATCATGGCAATCGCGGCTTTGACCCATATCAGTGTGGCCGCGCACTCTCCAATATAGATCCGTCCAGTTCTTTCGAAACTCTCCAGATCCGTGGAGGCGGACCGGTTCCTATTGGCAGGAGTTCGCGGCCATGCTCATGCGGATGTCCAGACGAACAGCGATGATGGGGTCACTGCTGCTGTTCGGCGGCTGCCAGGTCTCCGGCGACAGCCGACGGCCGATCGCCGCCTTGCCCCCCACGCCGATGGATCCCGCGGACTCGGCCGCCGCCAATGCCAAATTCGCGGTCTGGGTCACCCGCTTCCGTGCCGAGGCGCAAGGCCGCGGCATCGGCAACGACGTGCTGTCCACCGCCTTCGACCGCTCACAGTACCAGCCCAAGATCATCGCGCTCGACCGGTCGCAGCCGGAATTCACCCGCACCGTCTGGAGCTATCTCGACAGCGCCGTCACCGACGACCGGATCCGCCGGGGGCGGGCGCTGCTGACGCAATGGGCCGCTGCCGCCGGCGCCGCCCAGCAGCGCTATGGCGTGCCGCCTGACATCATCGCCGCGATCTGGGGCCTGGAAAGCAGCTACGGCCGGAATGTCGGCACCTACAAGGTGGTCGATGCGCTGGCGACCCTGGGCTGCGAGGGACGGCGCCGCGACTGGGCGCGCCAGGAGCTGTTCGCGGCGGTGCAGATCCTGCAGCGCGGCGATATCAGCAGCGACCGCATGGTCGGCTCCTGGGCCGGCGCGATGGGGCAGCCGCAGATGCTGCCCTCGGCCTTCCTGCAATATGCCGGCGATGCCGATGGCGACGGCCGGTGCGATATCTGGACCAGCGTCCCCGACGTCATGGCGTCGATCGCGAATTACCTGGCCAAATCCGGCTGGCAGCGGGGCGAGCCCTGGGGCGTCGAAGTCGTGCTGCCCCCGGATTTCGACTATTCGCTGGCGGAGGTCACGACCAAATTGCCGGCCCGCGACTGGGTGGCCCGCGGCGTGAGGCCGATCAAGGATGGCGGCAAGCTGGACTTCGCTGCCGCCGCGATCATCACGCCGGCCGGCGCGCATGGCCCAGCCTTCATGGTGGGCCGGAACTTCGATGCCATCCTGGCCTACAACCAGTCGATCAGCTATGGGCTCGCCATCGTGAACCTGGCCGACCGGTTGGGCGGCGGCGGCCCGATCGTGGCCGCTTGGCCGCGGAACGAACCGGCGCTGGCGCGCGGCGACATCGTCGAGATGCAGACCTTGCTGGTCGCCAAGGGGTTTTCCGTGGGCGATGCCGCCGACGGCCATATCGGCCCGGCGACGCGCAAGGCGATCCGCGGCTGGCAGAAATCGAAAGGCCTGATCCCCGACGGCTTCGCCAGTGCCAGCCTGTTGCAGACCCTGCGCGCGGGCTGAGGGGGCGGCTGCCGCCCCCCGCCTTTCCTACGCCGCCTGCTGGTCCGCCCAGTCCACAAGGTTGCGGACGACGTCACCGTAGAAGGTGGCGTAGACGCCGCGCGAGACGTAGCCGATATGCGGCGTCGCCAGGACGTTGTCCAGCGACCGGAACGGATGGTCCGCCGGCAGCGGTTCGACATCGAATACGTCGATGGCAGCGCCGGCGATGCGGCGGTCACGCAGGGCCGCGAGCAGGGCCGCCTCATCCACGATCGGCCCGCGCGAGGTGTTGACCAGCCGGGCCGTCGGCTTCATCGCCGCCAGTTCCGCCGCCCCGACCAGCCCGCGCGAGCGCTGGCTGAGCACGAGGTGGATGGTCAGCACATCGGATTTGGCGAACAGGTCGTCCTTGGACACCAGACGCACGCCCTGGGCCGCCGCCTTTTCCGGCGTCAGGTTCTGGCTCCAGGCGATGGCGTCCATGCCGAAGGCCTTGCCGATGCGCGCCACCTCCGACCCGATGT
>NZ_JBYRFX010000674.1:0-13979 GCF_057815775.1 Inquilinus sp. | reverse complement strand
CGCAGCGCCGCCCGGATCTCCTGCTGACGCTTATACTCGGCTGCGCAGGCCGGGCATTCCTTCAGATGGGCCTCGAAGGCCAGCGCGCCGACCACGTCGAGTTCGCCGTCGAGCATGCCGTGCAGCAGCACTGATTTGTCCGGGCAGCTCATCGCTTCTCCTCCGCCTGGTGGGCAAGCCAGCCGCGCTTGATCAGCAGCCGCGCCCGCGCCAGCCGCGACATCACGGTGCCGATCGGCACCTCGATCACCTCGGCGATCTCCTGATAGGACAGGTCGTTCATCTCGCGCAGCACCAGCACTTCGCGGAACGGCTCCGGCAGCGCCTCGACCAGGGCGCGAACCGCCGAGGCCTCGTTGATTCGGATCAGCGCCGCCTCCGGGTCCTCCGGCGCCTGGCCCCAGGGATCGGTCTCGGGCTCTGCCGCAGCGTCGTCCGGGTCGGGCAGCGCCTCGCCCAACTGCGCCCGCCGCGCCCGCAGCGAGGCATAGAAGCAGTTGCGCAGGATCGCCAGCAGCCAGGGCCGCGGGTCGCCGCCGCCGAAGCCGTCGAAATAGCGCAGGGCCCGGGCATAGGCCTCCTGCACCAGATCATCCGCATCGGTGGCGTTCCGGGTGAGGTAACGGGCCAGCATATAGGCGTCATCCAGGCAGGGCAGGACGGTGTCCCGGAACCGCCTCGCCGCATCCCTGCCGCGCATGGTCGTGTCTCCAACAGGATGGGCCGCACCGCGCGGCCTGCTCCTGGGTGCAGCATCCTCCCGCCCGATCACGGCGTCGAGCGGCCTGATGAGATTGAGACAGTTCACGGTGTCACGACGATCCGGCCGGTCATGTGCGGCTGCAGGCCGCAGATATATTCGATCGTGCCCGGGACCGCGAAGGTCCGGCTGAAGCTGTCGCCGGTGTCGAGCGGCGGCGAATGGAACGCCCTGTCCGCCGCCAGGATTCTGTGCGGGATGTCATCGCTATTGGTCCAGGTCACGGTGGTGCCGGCCGGGATCTGCACCATGTCCGGGCCGAAGGTGAAGTGGTCGATCATGATCGTGACCAGCGGCGGCGCGGCGGCTGTGGCCGGGCCGCCATCCTGCAGACAGGTGAAACCGTGCGGCGTCGCCGCCAGCGCATCCCCGACCAGGCTGAGCGCGTGCGGCACGCCGCCGCTCAGGCTCCACAGCACCCCGGTGCCGGCCCAGGCCGTGCACTGCAGCGCGCCGCGGCGGTCCCTGCCGCCTTCCCCTTCGGTCTCGTCATCGCCGGCCATGCCGCTCTCCTGTCAGGACGAGGTCGTCCGATGGGAAGATCACGGCACGTCGCGGTTTATTCCCGCCTTTCGATCACAGGCTGGATCGGACCCGGCGTTCGGCTAGGCTGGCCGCCCTATTCTCCTGCCGAGGGCCGCCATGGCTTCGCCCAAGCTCGTGCCCGAGCTGTATGTCTCGGATATCGGCCGCAGCCGCGGCTTCTACACCGGCGTGCTCGGCTTCATGGTGCGATACGACCGGCCGGAAGAGCGCTTCGTCTTTCTCGACCGCGACGGCGCCGCTTTGATGCTGGAACAGCCGGCCGACCCGGACCGCACCTGGCTGGCCGGGCCGCTGGAGCCGCCCTATGGCCGGGGTGTCAATTTCCAGATCGAGGTGGCGGAGATCGACGCCCTACACGACGCAGTGCTGGCGAGCGACGCGCCGATGCAGCTGCCGCTGGAAGAGCGCTGGTATCGCCGCGGCGATACCCTGCTCGGCCATCGCCAGTTCGTGGTGCGCGACTCCGATGGCTATCTGCTGCGCTTCTTCCAGGATCTCGGCTCGCGGCCGGCGCCGGAGGGCAACGGCTGATGCTGTTCAAGCGCCCGATCCTGGACCGGATCGCCGCCGGCACCGTCAGCCTCGCCTTCCGCCGCTGGCGCAGGCCGACGGTGCGGGCCGGCGGCACCCTGACCACCCCGGCCGGGGTGCTGGCGATCGAGGCGGTGGACATGGTGGACGCCGGGCAGATCACTGCGGCGGAGGCGCAGCGGGCCGGCTTCGAGTCGCGCGACGCCCTGCTGGCGGAGCTGACGGCGATGCCGGATGGCGCCCTGTACCGCATCGGCTTCCGGCTACAGGGCGACGACCCCCGGCTGGCGCTGCGCCGGCAGGACGATCTTTCAGCCGCGGATCTGACGGAGCTGTGCCGGCGCCTGGACCGGCTGGACCAGGCCAGCCGGCACGGGCCCTGGACCGCGGCGGCGCTGCGGCTGATCGGCGACCGTCCCGGCGACCGCGCCGCGGATCTGGCGGCCAGCCAAGGCCGCGAGACCCAGCCCTTCAAGACCGATATCCGCAAGCTGAAGGCGCTCGGCCTGACCGAAAGCCTGGAGGTCGGCTACCGCCTGTCGCCGCGTGGCCGCGCCCTGCTGGACCGACTCGGCCGACCATCGGGCTTGCCGTCTTGACGCTCCCGGACCGCGCCCCCATGGTCGCGTCCTCTTCGGACGGAATCGGCGGGACCGCGTGCACGACGCCAGCGCTCACGAGGACGGGACATCCGGATTCAGGCTGCGGCCGGCGACGGCGGCGGATGCCGGCGTGCTGGCGGCGATCCACCGGCGGGCGCGGGAATCCGCCGACATCCCCAACCTGCACAGCCGCACCGCGATTCGCCGCTTCCTGCTGCACACCATCACCCGGTCGCAGGTGACGATCGCCAGCCGCGGCGGCGCGCCGGTGGGCTATGCCGCACTCCACAATGGCTGGCTCGACCAGCTCTACATCCATCCCGATCATCACCGCCGCGGCATCGGCACGGCGCTGTTGGCCTGGGCCCGGCACGAAAGCCCGGCCCTGCGCTTCTACTGCTTCGCCCACAACGCCCGCGCCCTCGCCTTCTACCGGTCGCATGGCGCCCTGATTCTCAGTGAAGGCGATGGTTCCGACAATGACGAGGGGCTGCCGGACCTGTTGCTAGGCTTTTCCTGAATCTGAGGGTTTCCGCCCAACTCCGTGATTCCCATGCCGAATCCGCATGCGGAATGACCCTGAGCCCCGCAACTGGACGCTTGCACGCGTCCCCGAACTGACACAATATGTGGGGCCTGGGCGCGCTGAGCCGTCCACGGGTAGGGGTAGCCACAAGCATCGGAGTCGTGGCGATTCACTCGGAGCGAGGTCGGTCCGGTCCCGGAGAGCCCAGGATTTCCGCGGCTCACCGGAAGTAACCACAGGTTCTTCACTGGGTATTCACTGGTCTATCCACTGGGTTATCCACAGGCCACGCAAAAAACTGAATTTCAATACTTGTTTTTGACTTATGATGACGGTTCCTTGACTGACTTGTGGCGGTCCGCCGACGCGGAGTCGCCGGTGAGTTTCGGCGCGGGGATTGCGGTCCCCGCTGGGCATCAGGCGGGGGTCGCCTCCCAGGGCGATAGTCCAGGGGCGGCAAGCAGAAGGAGACGGGGGCTATGCGGATCGAGCGGCGTTTCACGGCCGAAGGGCACGACGCCTATGACGGGATCGAGTTCCGGTCGGCGACGAGCGAGATCCGCAATCCGGACGGCTCGGTCGTCTTCCGCCAGACCGACATCGAGGTCCCGGCGGATTGGAGCCAGGTCGCGTCCGACATCCTGGCCCAGAAGTACTTCCGCAAAGCCGGCATCCCCGCCCGGCTGAAGCGCGTCCGTGAGAAGGGCGTGCCGGACTTCCTGTGGCGCAGCGTCCCCGATGAGAAGGCCCTGGCCGAGTTGCCCGAAGCCGAGCGCGTCGGTGCCGAGCGCACCGCCACCCAGGTGTTCGACCGCCTGGCCGGCACCTGGGCCTATTGGGGCTGGAAGGGCGGCCTGTTCGATTCGGCCGATGACGCCCGCACCTATTTCGACGAGATGCGCTTCATGCTGGCGCAGCAGATGGCCGCGCCGAACAGCCCGCAATGGTTCAACACCGGCCTGCACTGGGCCTATGGCATCGATGGCCCGGCCCAGGGCCACTGGTATGTCGACGACAAGACCGGCGAGCCGCGCTTGTCCGACAGCGCCTATGAGCGGCCGCAGCCGCATGCCTGTTTCATCCAGTCGGTGGCCGACGACCTCGTCAATGAGGGCGGCATCATGGACCTCTGGGTCCGCGAGGCCCGGCTGTTCAAATATGGCTCCGGCACCGGCTCGAATTTCTCCAAGCTGCGCGGCGAGGGCGAGCGCCTGTCCGGCGGCGGCCGCTCTTCCGGCCTGATGAGCTTCCTGAAGATCGGCGACCGTGCCGCCGGCGCCATCAAGTCGGGCGGCACCACCCGCCGCGCCGCCAAGATGGTGACGGTCGACATCGACCACCCCGACATCGAGACCTATATCGACTGGAAGGTGGTGGAGGAGCAGAAGGTCGCGGCCCTGGTCGCCGGCTCGAAGCTCGCCCGCAAGCATCTGAACGAGGTGATGGAGGCGTGCCACGGCGTCTCCGACGCCGAGACGGGGGACCGCTTCGACCCGAAGCAGAACAAGGCGCTGAAGCGCGCCATCATCGGTGCCCGCAAGGCGATGCTGCCGGAGAATTATGTCCAGCGCGTCATCCACTTCGCACGCCAGGGCTACACCGGCCTCGACTTCAAGGTCTACGACACCGACTGGGATTCGGACGCCTACCTCACTGTGTCCGGCCAGAACTCGAACAACTCGGTCCGCCTGACCAACACCTTCCTGGAAGCGGTGCAGCAGGATGGCGACTGGAAGCTGATCCGCCGCATCGACGGTAAGGTCTCCAAGACGCTCAAGGCCCGCGATCTGTGGGAAAAGATCGGCCATGCCGCCTGGGCCTCGGCCGATCCGGGGCTGCAGTTCGACACCACCATCAACGAGTGGCACACCTGCCCGGACTCGGGGCGGATCAATGCGTCGAACCCGTGCTCGGAATACATGTTCCTGGACGACACGGCCTGCAACCTGGCGTCCTTGAACCTGATGACGTTCCGCCGGGCGGACGCGTCCTTCGACGTATCGGCCTTCGAGCATGGCTGCCGGCTGTGGACCATCACGCTCGAGATCGCGGTGATGATGGCGCAGTTCCCGAGCCGGGAGATCGCGCGCCTGTCCTATGAGTTCCGCACCCTCGGCCTGGGCTACGCCAATATCGGCGGCCTGTTGATGGCGGCGGGCATCCCCTATGACAGCGAGGATGGCCGCGGCATCGGCGGCGCCATCACCGCGCTGATGACCGGCGTCGCCTACGCCACCTCGGCCGAGATGGCCAAGTGCATCGGCCCCTTCCCCGGCTATGCCAAGAACGCCGACCACATGCTGCGGGTGATCCGCAACCATCGCCGCGCCGCCTATGGCGAGGCCGGGGGCTATGAGGGACTGAGCATCAGCCCGGTGCCGCTGGAGGCCGATGGCTGCCCGGACCAGGATCTGGTGTCAGCGGCCCGCCGCGCCTGGGACCGCGCCCTCGGCCTCGGCGAAGCCCATGGCTACCGCAACGCCCAGGCGACGGTGATTGCGCCGACCGGCACGATCGGCCTGGTGATGGATTGCGACACCACCGGCATCGAGCCCGACTTCGCCCTGGTGAAGTTCAAGAAGCTGGCCGGCGGTGGCTACTTCAAGATCATCAACCGGGTGGTGCCGGAGGCGCTGCGCACCCTGGGCTATGACGACGTCCAGATCGACGCCATCATCCGCTACGCCGTCGGCCATGGCACGCTGGAGAACTCGCCCGCGATCGGCCACGCCGCGCTGAAGGCCAAGGGTTTCACCCAGGCCGCCATCGACGCGATCGAGCTTGGCACCAAGGCCGCCTTCGACATCAAGTTCGTGTTCAACCGCTACAGCCTGGGCGATGAGTTCCTGACCGGGACCCTGGGCGTGCCGGCATCGGCGCTGGACGACATGTCCTTCGACCTGCTGTCCCATCTCGGGTTCTCCAAATCGGAGATCGAGGCGGCGAACACCTTCTGCTGCGGCGCCATGACCCTGGAGGGCGCGCCGCAGTTGCAGGACGAGCATCTGGCGGTGTTCGATTGCGCCAATCCCTGCGGCCGCATCGGCAAGCGCTTCCTGTCGGTCGACAGCCACATTCGCATGATGGCGGCGGCGCAGCCCTTCATCTCGGGCGCGATCTCCAAGACCATCAACATGCCGAATGCGGCGACGGTGGAAGACTGCAAGGACGCCTACCTGCTGTCCTGGCAGCTCTGCCTCAAGGCCAACGCGCTGTACCGCGACGGCTCGAAGCTGAGCCAGCCGCTGAACTCCGCCCTGCTCGACGACGATGCCGAGGATGAGGAAGAGAGCCTGGTCGAGCGCATCCTCGAGGCCCCGGCCGGCGCCCGCGCACCGATGGTGGCGGAGCGGATCGTCGAGCGGGTGATCGAGCGGATCGTCGAGAAGACCGGCATCCGCGGCAAGCTGCCCCACCGCCGCAAGGGCTACACCCAGAAGGCGATCGTCGGCGGCCACAAGGTCTATCTGCGCACCGGCGAATACGATGACGGCAAGCTGGGCGAGATCTTCATCGACATGCACAAGGAAGGCGCCGCCTTCCGCAGCCTGATGAACAACTTCGCCATCGCCATCTCGATCGGCCTGCAAAACGGCGTGCCGCTGGAAGAGTTCGTCGAGGCCTTCACCTTCACCCGGTTCGAGCCCTCGGGCCCGGTGCAGGGCAACGACGCCATCAAGATGGCGACGTCGATCATCGACTACATCTTCCGCGAGCTCGCGGTCTCCTACCTCGACCGCAGCGACCTGGCCCATGCCACGCCGGAAGACCTGACGCCGGACACGGTCGGCAAGGGTGTGACCCGGGACGACGGCAAGACCCCGGCCACGGCTGAAACGGCGCCGATCCGCAAGGTCGCCTCCACCGGCTTCGTCCGCGGCAATTTCCGGGTGTTCGAGGGCGGCAACGTCCGCGATGTCGCGGTGGCCCGGATGACCGAGATGCAGGAGCTGGTGACGGAGGCGGCGACCGCCTTCAGCACCGAGGGCGCGACCGCCCTGGCGCCGGAACCGGCCAAGCTGCGCGCCGCGGTGCTGGGCAGCACGGCGGATGTCCGGCTGGCCAAGATCCGCGAAGCCAGGGCCAAGGGCTATGAGGGCGACCCTTGCCCCGAATGCCAGAACATGACCCTGGTGCGGAACGGCACCTGCCTGAAATGCGAAACCTGCGGCGGCACGACCGGCTGCAGCTGAGCAAGCCGAAGAAAGTACGAGGGTTCTAAAAGCCGATGGCGCGTACGGATAAGCTTCTTGAATCCATGCGCGCCAATCCACGTGACTGGCGCATCGATGATGTCGAGGCTGTGTGTCGACACAACGGTCTCGACTTTTCTATGCCCACTCGCGGCAGCCATGCCAAAATTTCGGCCCTCAATCGGCCAGAAATCCTGACGATCCCGGTTCGCAGACCGATCAAGCCGATCTATATTAAGAAGCTGATCGAGCTTATCGACAGTCCGAGGCTTTGAGGGATTCGGTGTGAAGCCGACCGACTACCTGCTCACGGTGCGTCCGCTGGCCCAGGAGGATGGCGGCGGCTTCCTTGCGGAAGCGCCCGATTTGCCGGGCTGCATGTCCGACGGCGAGACGCCGCAGGAGGCAGTAACCAACATCCTTGATGCAATCGCCAGCTGGATCGAAGCTGCCGAGGAGCAGGGCCGACCAGTGCCAGAGCCATCTCAAGCCGCCTAGCTCAAGCAAGGAAGGTCAAAAAATAATATCGTTACTTGCCTTTGGAGACCGGGATGAGGAAATGTTTTATTATTCAGCCTTTTGATAGCGGAAAATATGATCTTCAATATCAAGAAATAATTGTTCCGGCCGTACAGAAATCTGGACTTTATCCCTATCGCGTGGATGAAGATTCGTCTTCGACTATATTAATTGAAAGTATTGAACGGAATATTGAAGAATCATCTGTTTGTATTGCAGACATAACCGAAAATAATCCGAACGTTTGGTACGAACTTGGGTTTGCTCTAGCACTTCGAAAAGGAGTATGTTTAATTTGCTCACAGAGTCGGGAGAAATTTCCTTTTGACGTACAACATCGAAAAATCATCAAATACTCCCTAGAGTCTAGAAGTAATTATCAGAAACTTGAGGATGAGATTTCGAATAGCATCTCGTCCATCATCGAAAAAGAGCAAAAAATTCACAAGATAGAAGAAATAAAAAGTAATATTGTTTATGATGGCGGACTGTCGAGCGACGAAATAGGCGTCCTAACGACAATTATGATCAATTGCCCGATTCCTGGCGACAGCGCATCTCCTTATGTAATTCAAAAAGATATGCTAAAGGTTGGATACTCGAAATTAGGCATCTCAATTGCGATGCATAGTCTTATAAAGAGTAATTTTGCCCAATATATAGATTTGGTTCACGAAGGTGATGAATATAGAAATATTCAACTCTCTGAATACGGGCTAGATTGGATAATAAAGAATAAGGATAAACTTTTAGAAATTGACAGAAAATACAACGACTCTAACGAAAACAAAGAATCGGACGACTTAGAAGATATTCCATTCTAAGATTGCCATGCGGCACTTGGCGTAATCTAAACATGCCAAGCTGCCCTCGACCATCATAGCCGATCCCGCCCCACCATCGGGGCCTTCCGGAGGGTTGCAGTCATGAACAGCGCCGAACTGATCGATCACGTCGCCACCACTGGCAAGCTGACCAAGGCCCAGGCCAAGCAGATTGTCGAGGCGGTGTTCGCGTCGATCGTTGCCGATGCCGCCAAGGGCGGCGAGACCGCGATCCCCGGCTTCGGCAAGTTCAAGGTCGCCGATCGGCCGGAGCGCGAAGGCCGCAACCCCGCGACCGGCGAGACCATCAAGATCGCCGCCTCCAAGAAGCTGGCCTTCGCCCCGGCCAAGGCCGTGAAGGACGCCATCAATGGCTGAGGCGCGCGCCGCCTGATCCGGTCAGAGGTGGGCGTCGATCCATTGGGCGATGTCCTGAACGACGCCTGCCTCGATGCCATAGTAGCCGTGCGGCGTGAGTGACCCGCAGGGGCTGTGCGACTTCGTGATGCCGCCGCTGACGGAGAGGACCCGCGCATCCGGCGACCGTGTCATCGCCGCCGCGATATGCGGCGCCTCCTCCGGCGGGGCAACGTCGCAGCGATCGTCGCGGTTGGCGACGACAAGGGCGGGGACGCGCACATCCCCCGGGTCGGCATCGAACACCGTCTCGTGGCTGCCGCCCAGGCGCGAGACCGATTCCGTGAGGATGACGCCGGCAATCGAGCCGGGCGCCGCATGGGCCGCCCCGTTCATGGCAGCGATCGAGCCCTGGCTGGTTCCGAGCAGGAACACCGGCGCCGGGGCCTGGGCGTGGGCGAAGGCGGCCAGCGCATCGACCAGCGCGGCATAGTCCGCGGAGCTGCGTTCGCCCCGCAGATTGGCGCGGTCCACCGTGTCGGGGATCAGGACGGCAAAGCCCCGGTCGACCCACAGCGACCGGGTGCGGACCACGAAATTGTTGTCGTGCCGGATGTCGCCATCCCGCTCCAGCCCGACATCGCCCGATCCACCGGGCAGCATGACGAGCGTCGCGCGCGGGTGTGCCGGCGACACATAGAGGATGCGCTGATGCCCGCCACCCCGCAGCGGCAGATCGAACAGGCGCTCCTCGCCGCTGTCGGGTGCGGCCTGCACCTGCTCCGATCGCTTCAGGTCGCCCGCCGCATATCGAAGTCCCGCCTCGGCGACCGGCGAAAACCCGATCGCGAAGGCCGGAAGTAACATCAACGCACCCAGGCGTGCAGCTCTTTGCATTTTGCCAACCGATATTTGGGACGATTGAGAGACCCGGCATCCGCTCACGACCGCAGTGCGGCCAATCCTGAGAGATGCTTGTCTAGGCGCTCGGTTGCGCAAGATGAAGGGCGAGCCCGGCGATGCCGTGGGCGACCGGCGGTCACCCCCCGTCAAGCCTGGGGCCATGTAAAAACCGTAAGGTCGTCCGGGTCCCGATCGGGATATACGACCGGGCCCGTGGGACGTCGGAGACCCGGCGGACCTTCAGAGATCGGTCTCGACAATCCCAAGACGGCGGTCGATCCGGCCCAGCCGCTCTTCCAGCCGGTTGGTGTGCTGGTCCAGATGGCCCTGCACCTTCTCGACATCGTTCTCGATGCGGATGATACGGGTCTTCAGTTCCCGGATCTCCCCCTCAAAATTTTCGACCTTGTCGTCGATCCGACGGAGAAGGCGGAGAAGGTCGGAAAGATCCGGCTCGGACATGATGCAACCTCTGGATGGACGAAATCTGCTCATGGCTTTGCTGCGATTCCGGCCCTGAAGCAAATGCCTTCCGGTAATGTCGTCATGCTGCTGCATCACCGGTGTACCCGCCTCAGCCCCGAAATCACGCCGCCGAAACCGGGCGCTGGTTTTCCGGGAAATGCATACCAAAGCACGGAAGACTTCCGGGATTCCCCGCCTCACAGTGGACCGACATGGGGTGAACCCATCAACGGCCCGCAATCGGGTCCAGACAGGGGGAGAAACAATGAGGATGCAGGCACCCGCCGCGCTGGCCGGCGCGATGCTGGCCTCCGCGGCGATGACGGGCCCCGCCGCGGCCGAGCTGGCGGTGAAGGTCTCCGGTTTCGTCGGCTTCGAGGCCGCGCTGGTCTTGAGCCAGTCGGGCCCCGGCTCGCACGACCGGGACTATGATTTCCGCTCCAACGGCCGGCTACAGTTCGACGTCAAGAACGTGACCGACAGCGGCCTGGAATACGGCGCCCGCGTGCGGTTCGACAACGCCAACCGCAAGGATGGCGTCACCGTCGACCACACCTACATCTACCTGTCCGGCGATTTCGGCATCGTCACCGTGGGCGACGCGGATGCCGTGGCCGGCGATTACGGCTATGTCTTCGCCCATGACGCCGTGGTCTCGGAGATGGGCCTGGGCGCCAGCTTCGGCGACAATCTCGACCGCGACTACCAGTATGGCGGCGGCCATTTCTTCTCGCTCGACCCGACCTACATCTCCGGCCTCGGCAACCAGGACACCAAGGTCAAGTATACGTCGCCGACCCTTGGCGGCTTTTCCTTTGCCGTCGACTTCACGCCAGTGGTCGGCAGCGACGCCAGCCATGCTGGCCCGGGCGGGGTGTCGGACCTGACCAATGACGACACCACGCTGTATGAGAACGTCGTCAGCGGCGGGGCGAATTACACCACCGATATAGACGGCGTCTCGGTTCTGGTCTCCGGCACCGCCACCACCGGCAACGGCGTCAGCGGCAACCACGACGTCAAGGCCTACAGCCTGGGGACCCAGATCGGCTCCGACGGCGTCACCGGCAGCGTCAATTGGGTGCACTACGACAGCCTCTACAACAGCCGCAAGGCGATCGACACCATCGCGGCCAGCCTGGCCTGGCAGTTCGGCGACTTCGAGGCCGGTCTCGGCTACGCCTACACCACCGCGCAGAAGGGCAACGGCCTGACGGGCGATGACGACCATGGCGACGCCGGCCGGTCCGACCTCAAGGCCAACCACATCGCCGCCGCCACCCTGGTCTACACCATCGCCCCGGGCCTGAACTCCTATGCCGAGCTGAGCTACGAGACCGCGTCGTTCCGCCAGGGCGCGGATTTCGATAACACCGTGCTGCTCACCGGCATCGTCCTCGGCTTCTGAGAGACCGTTTGTAAATGCTACTGGTGCGGCCGTCTGATGGCGGTTTCTGTGCTTCCGGTGCTCACGGTCCAACGTCCGCTGCGCGCCGGCTCTCGAAACCACCACCAGCCGTCTCACACCAGCGCATTTCCAAACCGTCTCTAAGATCCCCGGCCCCGGCCCTGATCCAGGGCCGGGGTTTCGGCTTCCGGCTCAGTGGTATTGTGGCAGCAGGTCGCCATGGGCTTCGATCATGTCGTCGACCAGATGCCAGATCTCGTCGAGCGACAGCTCAGCCGCGGTGTGCGGGTCCAGCATCGCGGCGTGGCGGATGGCATCCTTGCGGCCGGTCAGCGCCGCCTCGACCACCATCTGCTGCACGTTGATGCTGAGCCGCATGATCCCGGCGAGATGGCCGGGGATGCGCCCGACCCGGATCGGCTGGACGCCGTTGCGGTCGACATGGCACGGCACCTCGACCACCGCCGCCGCCGGTAGATCGGCGATCAGCCCGTCATTGCGGACATTGCCGTAGATCAGGTTGTGTCGGCCGGTGACCATGGCGTGGACGATGCCGGCGGCATATTCGTTGCTGCGATGCACCGCGATCGGCGCCTCATCCACCTCCAGCCCGGCGCGCAGCGCGTGCCATTCCCCGATCAGCGCCTCGCAGCGGCGCGGATATTCGTCCAGCGGCACCTGGTACTGGGCCAGCAGGTCGTCGCGGCCGGCCTTGATGAACCATGGATTGTATTCGGCGAAATGGACGCTGGATTCGGTGACGAAATGCCCGGTCCGGCGCAGCATGTCGAAGCGCACCGCCTCTTCCGCCGGCACCTGGCCGCTCTCGGCTAGGGCCTTCAGCCGGGGATACAGATCCTCACGCCCGCCATTCGCCAGGCGTTTCTCGAACTTCAGAAAATAGGCGACGTGGTTGATGCCGGCGCAGAGGTAGTCGAGGTTTTCCGGCGTCTCGCCCAGCCAGCGCGCCATGTCGGACGAGGTCTCCTGCACGCTGTGGCACAGGCCGACCGAGCGGATGTCCGGCGCCGCCTCTGCGATCGCCCAGCAGTTCATCGCCATCGGGTTGACGTAGTTCATCAGCAGCGCATTCGGGCACACCGCGCGCATGTCCTCGCAGATTTCCAGCAGCACCGGGATGGTGCGCAGGCCGCGGAAGATGCCGCCGATGCCCAGCGTGTCGCCGATGGTCTGGCGCAGGCCATAGCGCTTCGGGATCTCGAAATCGGTCACGGTCGCCGGGCGGTAGCCGCCGACCTGCATCATCAGGATCACGAAATCGGCCCCGGCCATCGCCCTGCGCCGGTCGAGCGTGGCTTCGACCCGCAGCCCGTCCAGCCCCAGCGCGGCGCCGATGCGGCGGGCGACGGTGGCGGAGGTCTTCAGCCGTTCGCCATCGATGTCGTGCAGTGCGACGACACTGTCGGCAAGGTCCGGCTGGCTGAGGATGTCGCCGATGATCGACTTGGCGAAGACGGTGCTGCCGGCACCGATGAGGCAGATCTTGGCCATGAACTCGTCTTTCGTGGAAACGGTATGGGAAGGGCTATTTCAGGCCGGACAGCGCCATGCCTTCGATGAAATGCTTCTGGGCCAGGGTGAAGGCGATCAGGATCGGCGCGATGCTGACCAGGACGGCCGCCATCATCACCGTCCATTGCGCCGCGTATTGCTGCTGCATCAGGGCCAGCCCGACCGGCAGCGTCGTCTTGTCCAGGTCGCTGGGCAGGTAGATCAGCGCGCTGAACAGGTCGTTCCAGGAGGACAGGAAGGCGAAGATCGCCAGGGCGGCCAGCGCCGGTCGCGCCAGCGGCAGATAGATCCACCACCAGATCGTCAGCAGCGACGCGCCATCCATGCGGGCGGCCTCCGCCAGCTCGATCGGGATGGTCAGGAAGTACTGGCGCAGCAGGAAGCAGCCGAAGGCGCCGCCGAGGAAGCTGGGCAGGTACAGGGGGGCCTGGGTGCCGTACAGGCCGAGGAATTTGAAGATCACGAATTGCGGGATCGCCGCCATCTGCGCCGGGATCATCAGCGTCACCAGCAGGGCCACGAACAGCACCTGCCGGCCGGGAAAGCGGACCACGGCGAAGACGAAGGCGCCCATCGAGCAGGTCAGCAGCTGGCCGAGCGTCGAGATCGCGGCCACCTTCAGGCTGTTCCACAACAGGCCGTCGAACGGGATGATCCGCCACATCGTCGCGTAGTTCTGCAGCGTCGCGGCCGGCGGGACCAGGCCGCGGCTGAACTGGTCGGCCGGCAGCTTCAGCGACGTCGACAGCATCCAGGCGAAGGGCCCGACCATGATGATGGCGCCGGCGATCAGCACGACATAGACCAGGGCG
>NZ_JBYRFX010000673.1:0-4796 GCF_057815775.1 Inquilinus sp. | reverse complement strand
TGGCCCCTGATACGACATAGGCATATATGAAGGCAGATTTTGCGTGCTTGTACGATGGCGATGCTCCACTTGGAGCATAATCAATGACGACAGCGATCAATGACTTGCCAGGGATGTTGGGGACAGCCTGATCGAAGTTTGGTGTGATTGTTTCGCCCGAGCCGCCGGCCGCGTCCGGCATCGCGATGGCGAGGCCAGCCGCCACGATGAGAGATTTGAGGGTCATGGCGGGTGTGCTCCTTATCTCCCGCCAAGATCGACCTCCGATAGGGTCATGAAAAGCACCAAGAACCGACAAAATTTGTGTACCACCGTGCTATGACCGAACGCCTCTCCCTAACGCTCGACCGATCGGCAAAGACGTCGCTGGCCGAACAGATCCGCAAGGGCATCACCGCCGCGATCGAGGCCGGCGTTCTGGTGCCTGGGGCGCGCTTGCCGTCCTGGCTCGACCTCGCGATCCAGCTCGGTGTCGCCCGCGGCACCGTACGCCTGGCCTATGAGAAGCTATCCGCCGCGCAGCTCATTGTCGCCTCGCGCAGGTCCGGCACCCGGGTTGCGGACTGGCCTCGGGCCATGGCGAGGCAGGAGCCGCCGCCTGATCCCGGGTCGTTCATGGAAATGTACCGGGAGCGCACTTGGGAGCGCACTGCGGGGCTGGCCATCTTCAAAATGGGAGTGCCGGCACAGGAGACTTTCCCCGCCAAGCTTCTTGCCGGAATCCGATCGCGTGCCATCCGTGCGGAATCGAGCACCCCGGCCCTCTATCCAGATCCACGCGGCGAGCTGGAACTGCGGCGTGAGATTGCCGCATATCTCGCCGTGGCACGTGGCATCGAGTGCTCGGCTCCCCAGGTCATCATCACCGGCGGCTTCGCCGGCGGCCTTGGATTGGCGCTCCGCGTTCTCGGTCTCGAGGGGCAGAGAGTCTGGATGGAGGATCCCGGTTTCCCCTTCACCCGACACGGGCTGGAACTCGCGCGGCTGTCGCCGGTGCCGATCCCGGTCGACGCCGAGGGCATCAATGTCGACCATGGCCTGCGGCATGCCCCGGATGCGGCCCTCGCGATCGTCACCCCGGGCCAGCAGGCGCCCACCGGTTCGACCCTGTCATTGGCCCGACGCCTGCGTCTCCTCGACTGGGCCGCCCAGGAAGGGGCCTGGGTGATCGAGGATGACTATCTGGGCGAGCTGCAGTTGAAGGGGCGGGCCACGCCCGCTTTGGCCTCGCTCGACCGTGCGGGGCGAGTGATCCATATCGGCTCGTTCAGCAAGACCATCAGCCCGGCCTGGCGCCTGGGCTTTGTTGTTGTCCCGACGCAGCTGGCATCCCGCTTCGCCGAGGTCGCCGCCTGCCTCGCCCCGGCGCCAGGGACGGCGCTGCAGCTGGCGACCGCGATGTTCATGCGCGAAGGCTACTATCTGCGACATCTCCGGCGGACGAAGCGCGTCTACTCCGCACAGCGCGATGCGCTGCTGGAGTGCCTGCGGCCGCGCGCCGAAAAAGTCGAGCCGGCCGGGCTCGCCGTGCTGCTCTGGTTGCCGGCCGGCGCGCATGACCAGTCTATCGCCCGGGCGTTGGTGCCCCTCGGGTTGGCGCCCACTCCGCTGTCGATCTGGTACGCGTCGCCGGCCTCTGCGCGGCCGGGCCTCCTCCTGGGAGTCGCCACGGCGCCCCAGAAGCACCTCGCGCGATCATGCGACACGCTCCGCGCCGTTATCGAGCGTCTGACCTGAGCACCTCGCTCGCGACTGGCCCTCGCTAGAAGAGCGCCGCCGGCCGCGGCGACTTCGGAGATCGATCGAATTACGGGGAGGCGTTTGGCCATGGCCCCGGTGGTACAGGTTTTTTGTCGAATCCTGGTGCTTTTCCTGTCCCAAGACGGAGCCTATCTGGTCGGGACAAGGTCTGGATCTCGCCCCCCATCCATCACCAGGACTATCCCGTCATGGCAACAACGGAAATACTTTGCGCGGCCTTACGCACTTCGCGTGGGCAACCAATCCTCACCCTGGAGTCGGCGGGGAAACGAGGCTCTCTTGCTCTCGATATTCTCTCGCTGGGCAGCCGCGCGGCACTCGGGATCACGTTCTTGTTGTCGATCGCCGATCGGCTCGGGCTCTACGGCAATCCCGGCGACCTCGGCGTCTCCTGGGGAACATTCGACCGGTTTTTGGGCTACACGGCCGAGGTCAATGCGTTCGCACCCGCATGGACGATACCCTATCTTGGCGCAATCGCGACTGTCGTAGAGACCCTGGCTGGCGTGACGCTGGTCCTTGGCATCTGGCTCCGGTGGGCGGCTTTTGGCACCGCGGGCCTTCTTTTATTTTACGGGTCAGCCATGGCGACCTCGCTTGGAATCAAGGCGCCATTCGACTACTCGGTCTTCGGCGCGATGTGCTGCGCCCTATTCCTCGGACTCGCCGGATCGGATCGATGGACCGTCGATTCTTTCTTTCGCTGCAGTGCTCGGACTTGAGCAGCCGGCCAGTTGCCGGCCACCAAGTCTTACAAGCTGAGCGCAATAGAGATGTGGCGGAAGGAAAGCGGCATGGAACAGTACCCCCAGATCGGCGATCGGATCACCGACAAGTCAGCGCCTCCTGACAGCAGCACTGTCCGCGACTGGATTGGACCGGGTGCGTCCAAGCATTGGCTCGAACTGCAAAGCTGGATCGACGGATTCTACCCCGGAGTTTTCATACCAGAGTGGCTCTATGGCGGACAAAAGCGTGGCTGGTCTCTGCGCTACAAGAAGACAAAGGCATTTTGCACTTTCCTGCCGGAATACGGGCGATTTTCGGCTGTCGTGGTCCTCGGGAGGGCTGAACGAGAGAAATTCGAGGAGCGGCGCCATGTCTGGCGCTCGCAGTTGGTCCAGCTCTACGATGAAGCTCATACATTTCCGGACGGGAAATTCCTGACAGTCGCAATCGCATCCGCAGATGACCTGCGTGACGTCACGGAGCTTTTGGCCATGAAGCGGCCTCCTGCGTCGCGCGGTTGAACGCCAGACATTGGCCGGCGCGGCTGCGAACCAAAGTCATGGCGAACCTCGAATGTCACCTTCCAGAGGATGGCGAACGCGTCCTCCCCCCGGATCGATAAGCAGATTGTGATGCAAACCACGGCCAGATCGCGGACCAGAAACGGACAGGGGGAGCGGGCCGATTCGATAATCGCCGGCTCTGCCTCGAAGCTCGCCGCCGCCGACCTCGACACCCTCATGCGGGCGCTCGACATCGATGTCATCGCGCTCACCGAGATACTGATTCCGCCGGACCATCGCGCGGAGATGGGGACGATTGACGCCCCGGCGATCCATTACACAGTCAGCGGCCGGGGACGGATCTCGATCGGCAATGGGCCTTGGATACCGCTCGAGCCCCATCTGCTCATCATCAAGCCCCCGAACACCCCGTTCGCGATCGAGGTCGACGGAGCCGGCGGCCCGAGGACGCTGATCACCCGCGATTGCTGGCAGCGGCATGACGGTGTGCTGCGCATCGCCATGCCGGCCGGGCAGCCCGAAATCATCCAGATCTGCGGCTTCTTCAACGCATCCTTCGGCCAATCGGTCGGGTTGTTTCGCGAATTGCAGGAGCCCGTGGTCGAGAAGTTCGAACCGACCGACAGGATCGGCCTGAAGCTTCGCGAAGCGGTCGAGGAGCTTGGCGCGCAGGAAATCGGCACGGGCGCCATGACGGCGTCCCTGCTGAAGCAGGTCATCGTCGCCCTGATCCGGCGATCGATGAAGTCCTCGCGCGGCTGGACGGATCGGTTTTCGATCCTCGCGGACCGGCAGATCACCCGAGCCTTCGCCGACATGGCGGCGCGTCCGGGGGCCGCCCATACGGTCCAGAGCCTGGCGCACAGCGCGGGGCTGAGCCGGTCTGCCTTCATGGCGCGGTTCTCGGAGGTCTTCGGCCGGTCGCCGATGGCCGTCGTCCGGGATCTCAGGATGCGGCAGGCGGCGCTCGAACTCACGACCACGACGGCCCCGGTCGAAATCGTGGCTTACAACGCCGGCTACGAAAGCCGCTCGAGCTTCGTGCGGGCCTTCCGCAAAGCCTACAATGCCGATCCCAGCGAGTACCGGCAGAGCGCGAAGAGCGATGAGGGCGACAAGGGCGGTTGAGCCAAGGCGCCGGCCAGCCCCGGATTCCGGAATGCGTGTCCGCCCGTCCAAGAGCCACCGGCGCGGGTTTCATCGCGCCGGCACCGGTGGCAGCGTGGCTTCCAGATTCGGAACACGACGCGCGACCGCACACAGGCAGGTGAACGATGAAGGCAATCGTTGTGACGGACCAGGCGGCGGGAACGGCCGGAATGACCCTGGCCGAGCGGCCCATGCCGCAGCCGGCGATCAACGACGTCGTGGTTGAGGTTCATGCGTCGGGATTCGTCCCGAATGAGCTGACGTGGGCCCCGACCTGGACCGATCGCCTCGACCGGGACCGGACACCGTCGATCCCCGGGCACGAGCTGGCCGGCGTGGTCACGGCACTCGGCTACGGCACGACGGGACTGTCGGTGGGGCAGCGGGTGTTCGGCCTCGCCGACTGGTATCGCGACGGCACCCTGGCGGAGTATCTGGCGATCGAGGCCCGCAACCTCGCACCGCTGCCGGGCGACATCGACTTCACGGTGGGCGCGAGCCTGCCGATCTCGGGCCTGACCGCGTGGCAGGGATTGTTCCAGCACGGCCGCCTTCATCCGGGGCAGAGCGTCCTCGTGCACGGTGCGGCCGGCGCCGTCGGGTCGATGGTGACCCAACTCGCCAAAGAGGCCG
>NZ_JBYRFX010000672.1:0-11462 GCF_057815775.1 Inquilinus sp. | reverse complement strand
CGTTGACGTAATCCATGATCGCGCCGCCATGGCGCTTGATCAGGTTCGCGACCTTGGCGGTGTCGATGGTCGAGCCGCCGCCGAGCGCGACGAAGCCGTCGACGTCGGCCGTGGCCGCGAAATCCGCGGCGCGCGACAGCGAGTCCAGGCTGGGTTCGACGGCGATGTCCTCGAACCTGACGACGCCGATGCCGCTGCGCTCGATGATGCCGGCCACCCGGTCGACCAGGCCGAATTGATGCAGCGCCGGGTCGGCCACCAGGGCCAGGCGGGAGACGCCGAGGCGTTTCAGCTCCCAGCCCAGCTCCTCGACCGCGCCGGCCCCGAATTTCAGCTGCGTCGCTTCCAGCGTGAACACGCTTTCGCGGTCGGATGGGATTCCGTTCGTCACCCGTCACCTCCCTTGTCCCGCCCCCGAACCCCGCAGGCGTTCGAGCCGGGGCGGATCGAGGCGTTGTCACGGATGCGATCTTCGGCTTCCGAGCCGGGAAGTCAATCACCTGCCGGTCACAATGTCATCATATGAATTGTGGCAGAAGCCGTTGATATACCTTAGTATGAAGTTGAATTTTTATCAGCGGAGCGGCATTGACCACGGCCAGCCCCCTCGCCCCACCCGCCACCACGGACCGTCGCCTCGGCCGGCCGCCGCCGCTGGCCCACCGCGTCTATGATGCGCTGCTTGATGACATCACCGCCGGCCGGCTGAAGGCCGGCGATCGGCTGCCGGTGGAGCCGGCCCTGGCCGAAAGCTTTGGCGTCAGCCGGACGGTGATTCGCGAGGCGGTGTCGCGGCTGAAGGCGGACGGGCTGGTGCGCAGCCGCCAGGGCGCCGGAGTGTTCGTGTCCCAGGCGCGCAGCCAGCGGGCCTTCCGCATCGCCGAGGCCGATGGCGGTGGCGCCAAGCTGGTGCGGGAGATCTTCGAGCTGCGGCTGGGCCTGGAGGTCGAGGCCGCGACCCTGGCGGCACGGCGCCGCAGCGCCGAGGATCTGAAGGCCCTGCACGCCGCTGTGGCGGCGATGGAGGCGACCAAGCTGGGGGCCGATGACGGTGTCGCCGCGGATGTCGACTTCCACCGCCGCATCGCCCTGGCCGCCGCCAACGCCCAGTTCGCCGACCTGCTGCGCTATCTCCAGGTGTTCCTGCGGCAGAGCATCAGCATCGCCCGCGCCAACACGCGCCGGCAGCCGCATCTGATCGACGCCGTGATGGAGGAGCACCGGGCGGTGCTGCGCGCCATCGAGGCCGGCGATGCCGAAGCCGCCGGCGCCGCCATGCGCGACCATCTGCTGCGGGCGCAGCGCCGGCTTGGCCTGGGCGACTGAGCCTCCCGGCACCGGTCCTCAGCCCTGCCAGAACGGCCGGGCGGCTTCTCGGCAGGCGGCGCCGCGGTCGAGGCCGAGGTCGCGCAACTCGTGGTCGCTCAGCAGATCGAGCCGGGGCCGGGTTCGGGCCCGCCGCAGCCAGAGCGCCAGGGTCTGCATCAGGCCCGGGGCCGGGCTCGGGCGGCGTGCAACGACCCGCCGCCGCAAGACATGCGTCGTCATGGATATCTCCGTTGTCTCGGATTCAGATGAGGGGGGGGTGAGGCTTCGCCCCGCCCGGCTGTCAGCCGGCGCGCAGGCCCCAATGGGCGCGCAGCTCCTGGTTGAACTCCACCGCGCGCTCCTCGGGGAAGAACAGCCTTGCGCCCTTCAGCTCGATGCGCCGGCGGGTACCCGGGATCACGTCGGCCAGCCAGTGCGACCATTTCACGTCGAAATAGACATCGTCGGTGCCCCAGACGATCAGCGTCGGCGCCCTCAGGGTCCGCAGCTGCGGCTCGACCGCCAGCGTGTGCCGGGCGTCGAAGGCGGCCAGGAACCGCCCGAAGTCGTCGGTGCGCTGCTCGCTGCGCACCAGCGGCCGCAGATAGGTCTCGATTCTGTCGTCGGACAGGCGTTCGGGATGCTCATAGGCCGGACCCAGCGCCTGGGCCGAGCGGTAGAAATCCTTGTCCGCCAGCATGGCGTCGAGCGCGCCGCGCAGGCCGCCAGCCGCCGCCAGCGCCAGGAAGGGCTTGAACGCCTCTGGCGGCCAGTTGTCTTGGGCGTCGCAATCGGTCAGCGCCAGGCTGCGGACGCGTTCGGGATTCAGCGCCGCGAAGATCTGGGCGATGCCGCCGCCGCTGTCATTGCCGACCAGGTCGACTTGGTCGATCTGCACGGCGTCGAGAAACTGCCGCAGCATCGTCGCATTGGCCGTCACCGACACATCCTGGTCCGGCGCGATCTCAGTGTCGCCATGCGCCAGCAGATCCACCGCGATGCAGCGGCGCAGGTCGGACAGCTGGGCCAGCTGGTGGCGCCACAAATGGCCATTCAGCAGGACGCCATGGACGAACAAGGCCACCGGGCCGGCGCCGGATTCGGTGTAGCTGATCCGGCCCGAGGGGGTGACGACGCTGTGCCGCGTGGTCGTGGGACGATCGGGGCGCATCGCTTACGCCTCGTCCACGGTCGCGGCGGCGGCTTCGCCCAGCGCCTGGGCGCAGGCCTCGCAGCACACCTCCACGATCTGGCCGCCGATCGTCACCTTGATGCTGTCGGCGTCGAGCTCGCAATCGCAAGCCGCGCAGGTTCTCTCGGTCATGTTGGCTTCTCCGTCTCCGCCCGACATCCGGGCGTGAGACAAAGGAACCATTCCGGGGCCGATGGCCGCTGTCGGATTCTTTAGCGATCTGTCCCTGGGGCCATCAGCGCAAACGAACCGAACGCTGGAACTCGGCCGGCGTGCGGCCGTAGGTCTGCCGGAAGGCGGAGCTGAAATGGCTGTGGCTGGAAAAGCCGAGATCCAGGCCCAGCGCGGTCAGGTCGTCATACTGGCCCAGCAGGTCCAGCGCCCGCGCCAGCCGCAGGCGCAGCTGGTAGCGGTACAGCGGCATGGCCTCGACCTGCCGGAACACCTGGGTGAGATAGACCGGCGAGACGCCAACCTCCGCCGCGATCTCGGCCAGGGTCCAGCGCCGCGCCAGGTCGGAGGACAGCACCAGCTTGGCGCGGTCCACCAGCTTCTGCAGGCTGGCACTGGCCCCGGCGGCGTGCGAGGTCCGCTCGCCCAAGGCACGGCGCACCAGCGTCAGCGCCAGGGTCTCCGCCTCCAGCGGTTCGGCGGCCTGGCGCTTCAGCCCGTGCCGCAGCAGCGCCACCAGCGCCTGGCTGCGCGCGTCGATGCGCAGGCGCTGCCGGCGGAACGCCAGCGCATCGCCGTCGTGCAGTTGCTCCTTCGGCGCCAGCTCCTGCAGCCAGGGTTCCGCGATCACCAGATCCAGGCAGGAATCGCCGCCCGCCACGGGGTGGCTGACGCGATAGCCCTCGCCCGGGTTGAAGAACAGCACCTGGTTGGCCTCCGCCACGGCGTCGTCCTGGCCGAGATGCCGCACGAAGACGCCGCGATAGGGGAACACCAGATGGGTGGCCGCGGCGCATTCCTCGGCGCTGCGATGCCGGCACGTGCCGCCGCAGACGACGTCGCGGATCGCGACCGTCTCCGTCTGCAGCAGCAGCTCAACCGAAAGATCCGTCATTGTGCCGCCAGCATAGCCCAGATCGATTAGGGACCGTTTGGAAATGCGCTGGCGTGCTTCCTATAGACCCGTCATCGCGAGCCCCGCAGGGGCGTGGCGATCCAGAGATCGAGCCGCTGGATCGCCGCGTCGCTTCGCTCCTCGCGATGACGGTTCAAGGATTCATGCGGTCAGGTGACGGCATCAGCAGCAGTCACAACGATCGCTTAAAGGCGCTGCAGGGCCTGGTAGATCAGTTCGAAGAAGCCGTCGGCATCGATGTCGCGCAGCACCCGGCAGTTCTTCGCCCGGTCGGTGCCGCCCCACTTCCCGGCCATGCCCCACCAATCGACCACGGTCATGCCCAGCGTGTGCTCGCCCGACAGCTCGATCGCGACATGGCAGTCGCGGCCGCCGAACAGCTCCGGCTTCAGCAGGTAGGCGATGACGCAGGGGTCGTGCAGCGGCGCGCCCGTGGTGCCGTAGCGGTCCATGTCGAAGCGCTCGTAGAAGCCGAGCATGCCGACCACGCTCTTCGCCGCCGGCGTGCCCAGCGCCGCCACCTTGTCGAGCCAGGCCTTGGTGGTCAGCGCCTTATGGGTGACGTCGAGCGGCACCATGGTCAGCTTGATGCCGCTGGTCATCACCACATGGGCGGCGTGCGGGTCGACATAGATATTGAACTCGGCCGCCGGGGTGGTGTTGCCGCCCTCGAAGAAGCCGCCGCCCATGAACACGATCTCGCGGATCCGCGGCGCGATCTTCGGTTCGCGCACCAGGGCCGAGGCGATGTTGGTCAGCGGCCCGAGCGGGCACAGCGTGTAGGTGCCCTCCGGCGCCGCCATGATGGTGTCGATCAGCCAGTCGACCGCGTGGCCCGGAACCGGCCTAGTGGTCGGGTCGGGCAGGCCGGAGCCGTCCATCCCGGTCTTGCCATGCACCACCTCGGCGGTGACCAGCGGCCGCACCAGCGGGCGGATCGAGCCGGCGACCACCGGGATGTCGGTGCGCCCGGCCAGTTCGCACAGCTTCAGCGCATTGGCGGTGGTCAGCGACAGCGGCACGTTGCCGGCGACGGTGGTCAGGCCGGCGATCTCCAGCTCCGGCGACCCCATCGCCAACAGGATGGCGATGGCGTCATCCTGGCCCGGATCGGTGTCGATGATGATGCGCCTGGTCTCTGCCATTCAGCCCTCCCCTTCTCGGATCTATCGGGAGGTGGCTAGCACCGCGGCGCGGTGTCGTACAGGGGGAGCCGCAGCCTTATTCGGCGGCGAGCATGATCGGCAGGTCGTCCTGCTCGCGGTTGGCCTCGTTCACCATCTGGCGAACCGCGGTGACGCATTTGCCGCAGCGCGGGGCACAGCCCAGCCCGGCATAGACCTGACCCGCGCTGCGCGCACCGGCATCGACGGCGCAGCGGATCTGGGTATCGTTCAGGGCATTGCAGATGCAGATGTACATGCGCCGGCGGCTCCGAGGTCTCGCCGATGGATGTAGATGATATTGCGAATGAGTGTCAATAGGCGCTGTTAGCCGGCGCGCTGCTGCCCGGCCCGTGCCGCCCGCAGCCGGACCGCGGTGAGGATCGCGAACACCGGCCCGCCGATCGCCGCCCCGACCAGGATATAGGGGAACAGGCCGAACCACGCAGCCGGCGCGAACAGGTACAGCGTGTCGTCGAAGTCGAAGCCGAGGATGCCGACATAGGCCTTGGTCTCGACCGCGCCGGCGCTCTCCAGCCGCTGCGACAGGATCGAGGCCATCAGCACCCCGGCGCTGGCGAGCACGCCGAGCAATGGCCCCGCCATGCCCAGGCCGCTGGTGCGCAGCCCGATGCCGATGCACAGGAACAAGAGCGCGTTGACCGTGATGTCGCAGTAATAATCGTAGATGTGGCCGAAGGGCGACGACAGGCCGCCCAGCCGCGCCAGCTCGCCATCCGCCCGGTCGAGCAGGCAGGACAACAGCCAGATCACCCCGCCCCAGACCGTCCACTGGGCGTCGCCGACGGCGAAGGCGGCGCAGCTGGCCAGGCCGGTGATGAGGCGTCCGGTGGTCAGGTGGTTCGGCGTGACCCCGGTGCCGATCAGCGGCCGGACCATGATCCGGGTCAGGCGATGGGTCCAGGAGGTGTGGGGCTGGGTGTAGATCGACTTCATGTCGGTTCGCTGCGTGTTTCCTCCGGCGTCCGCAACAGGCGCCGGCCTTCGAGGAGATACCAGATCAAGAGGGCCGGCGCATGCAGCGTCAGCTCCCGGATGCGCTTGACCAGTGAGACGGACAGGCCGAGTTCCGGCGGCAGGCCGAACATGACGCCGAGCGCCAGGAAGGCGCCGTCCTGCACGCCCAGCGCGCCGGGGATCAGGAAGGCGGCGGTGCGCACCGCCTGGCCCAGGCTTTCCATCACCAGCGCTTCGGCGAAGCCGATATCGGCGCCGAGGACATGCAACGTCAGCCAGACCTCGCCGGCACCGAACAGCCAGGACGCCAGATGCGTGGCCGCCGCCTGGGTCATCGACCGGCGGTCGCGGTAGATGGCAATGACCGTGTCGTGCAGTCCGGTCAGCGAACGCAGGGCTGGCCAGTCGAATTGCTGGGCGATGCGGCCCAGCAGGCGTTCGAACAGCCGGAACATGCCCCAGCGCTGCGCCAGCACGAAGGCGACCCCGGTCAGGATGGCGATCGCCAGCCCCAGGGCGCCCCAGCGCAGCATGTCACCGCCGCCGATCAGCAGCAGCACCGACAGGCCGATGGCGAAGAAGCAGATCTGGGTCAGGAATTCGATGGTCAGGTCGACCAGCATCGCCGCACCGGCCTGCAGCGTGGTGGCGCCGTGCAATGCCAGCACGCGGGCGCCGAGCACGTCGCCGCCGACCTGGGCCACCGGCAGCACGGCATTGGCGGATTCGCGCACCAGCCGGGCCCACAGGAAGGTGCGGAAGCCGGCCGACCACACCGGCCGCATCGCCGCCTGCCAGCCCAGCGCGGAGAAGGACATCGCCACGAAATGGGACAGCACCACCAGCGCGATGCCGCCGCTGGCACCCAGCAGCAGCCGCGACAGCGCCGCGGCGTCCTGCGAGACGATCAGCCCGATGATGCCGAGCAGCCCGGCCAGGCCGACCACCGCGGTGGCGACCTTGATGACCCGCTTGTTCATGCGCAGACCCGCGGGCGCAGCGGTGCGAAGCCCTGAGATGGAAACGTCACTTTGCGGCGCCGATCCCGGCGGTCGGGCCAGTGGCCCGGGTCCTGGTACCCAGGATCATAATACGGTGGCGGCTCGGCATGCCTCGGCGGCTCCCTCGTGCGGCGGGCGGATTAACAGGATAGGCCGGGCATGTGTCAATCGCTCGACAGGTGGCCGCCCGCACAGGCAGGCGCCCGAGGCCGGCATCCCTGTTACAATCGTTCAAACATCAGATGATTTCGCGCCGTCTGTTCCAAAATGCTGGCCTCCGCCGCCAACGCTCTTTATGGTGCGGCAAAGTTTGCGCAGTGGAGGAAACATGGCTGGCGTTACGCTCCGTGGCATTCGGAAGTCGTTTGGTGACATCGAAATCATCAAGGGCGTCGATCTCGACATCCGCGACCACGAATTCGTCGTCTTCGTCGGCCCGTCCGGCTGTGGCAAGTCGACCCTGCTGCGGCTGATCGCCGGGCTGGAGGACATCACCTCCGGCGACCTCGCGATCGACGGGCAGAAGGTCAACGACCTGCCCCCGGCCGAGCGCGGCATCGCCATGGTGTTCCAGAGCTACGCGCTCTACCCCCATATGACGGTCTACGAGAACATGGCCTTCGGCCTGAAGCTCGCCAAGACCAACAAGGCCGAGGTCGAGCGCAAGGTCGGCGACGCCGCCAAGGTGCTGCAGCTCGAGCCGCTCTTGAAGCGCAAGCCGAAGGAGCTGTCCGGCGGCCAGCGCCAGCGCGTCGCCATCGGCCGCGCCATCGTGCGCAACCCGAAGGTGTTCCTGTTCGACGAGCCGCTGTCGAACCTCGACGCGGCCCTGCGCGTGCAGATGCGGATCGAGATCGCGCGGCTGCACAACGACCTGAACGCGACCATGATCTACGTCACCCACGATCAGGTCGAGGCGATGACGCTGGCCGACAAGATCGTGGTGCTCAGCGCCGGCCGGATCGAACAGGTCGGCTCGCCGCTCGAACTCTACCACCACCCGGACAACCTCTTCGTCGCCGGCTTCATCGGCAGCCCGAAGATGAACTTCATCGAGACCGAGGTCACCGCGGCCGAAGGCGCCACCGCGACGGTGAAGCTGCCGGGCGGCGGTTCCGTCACCGTGCCGGTGCAGCAGGGCCGCGCCAAGGCCGGCGACAAGGTCACGCTGGGTGTCCGGCCGGAGCACATGTCCGTCGCCCTCGGCGCCGCCGCCGGCCCGGCCTTCCCCGGCCAGGTCTTCGTGGTCGAGCGTCTGGGCGGCGAGACCTTCCTGTACCTGAAGACCGACGCCGGCATGATGACGGTGCAGACCGAGGGCGACAGCCGGGTCAAGACCAACGACCAGGTCTCGATCACCTTCGCGGCCGAGACCTGCCATCTGTTCGACGCGCAGGGCCAGGCGCTGCAGCGGGCGGAACGGCACCCGATGGCCGATCTGGGCCGCGAACCGGCGATGGCCCAGGCCTGAAATGACGACCGCCAGGATCCTCATGATCCTGGCGACGGCCGGGGTGGCGCTGTTCTTCACCCTGGTCGCGATCGGCAACCTGACCGATTACGGCTCCAACTTCGCCTTCGTCCAGCATGTGCTGGCGATGGACACCACCTTCCGGTCGCCCGCCCTGATGTGGCGGGCGATCACCGCGCCCTGGGCCGACCATCTGGCCTATGGGCTGATCATCGCCTGGCAGGTCGCCACCGCCCTGGTCTGCTGGGCTGGCACCGCCCGCATGGCCGCGCGCTGGGACGCCCCCGCCCTCCTGTTCTCCCGCGCCAAGAGCCTGGCCATGGCCGGCACCGGCATGGGCTTCCTGCTCTACGCCTTCGGCTTCGTCGCCATCGGCGGCGAATGGTTCGCCATGTGGCAGTCGCATGAGTGGAACGGCCAGGCCAGCGCCCACATCTTCCTGACCGTCTCCGGCATCGTCCTCCTGTTCCTCAACCAGAAGGATGAGGACCTGCCTTACGACATCGTCTGAGATCCTTTATTTCTCCAATCAATTTTGACGACCTCATAAGATCGATTTCCATGCCCACTCCCGCAAGAACAGCGGCGATTTGCGTGATCCGCGACGCCGCCGATATTCTTCCCTTTTTGTGCGGCCACTATCTGTGCCTCGGCTTCGACAGGCTGGTCTTCATCGACGACAGCTCGACCGACGGCACGGGCGATCAGCTGGGAAAACTGGCGGCCGCGACCGACAGGATCCTGACCAGGCGATCCCAGTACCGGGAACTGCGGCAGCCCGCCCTGATGACCGAGACCGCCAATAGCCTGATCGCGGATGGCTATCGGATCATCTTCCCATTCGACGCCGATGAATTCTGGAACATCGATCTGCACCGGATCCGGTCCGCCTCCGCGGCGGCGCCTTCGGGCTTGTTCGTCGGACGCTGGGTCCAGTTCGCCCAGAACCGCAGGCGTGTCCAGCCAAGCCGTTTCGGCCTCTTCCACGTGGCGAACCGGGCTCCGATCCTGACGGATGCTTCTCCCGAAGCCATCACGGCGCTCCAGCGGTCCTTCCTGTCCGCCTCCGAGCGGAAGGTCGGTTTCAGCGCTGACAGCCCCGTCTCGATCGGCCGGGGCCAGCACCACCTGCTCAGCGGCCCATCGACCGTGCTCGCGGAGGATCTTGAAGTCTTCCACCTGCCGCTGCGGTATGCCGCCGAGATCGAACGGCGCGCCGCGCGGGCGCCAAGGCTTTTGCGGGATGCGCGCCCCGGCGAAAGCTGGCAGTCCTGTCATTTCCGGGACGCCGTCCAGGCCGGCAGGCGCGATGAGGTCTGGGCCGCGAACAGTGTCGACGACGAGGGCTTTCTGACCCTCCCCGGGCACCGGGTTCCATCGATTCCGGATGACCGGCTGCAACGGCTCTTGCGCCGCGCATGGCTGTATATGGCGTTACACCATCCGCGGTATCTTCTGCGTTGGCTGTCAGGCAGGCATGACAACGCCCCGGGAATTCTCGACATCCCACCCAACGCCGACGGCCACAGGCCCCTTTGACGGCCCGCCGCAATCGGGTACAGGTCTGGGTCCCGATTTCAGCCCCGACACCGATCCATGCGCCTGACCTCCCGCCATAACGGCGAGACCGACATGTCCCCGACCGGCGCGGGCCGCGCTGCATGAGCGACGAGTCCCCCCTCCCCGTGGTTGTGCCCGTCGCCCTGAAGCTGGCGGATGAGCGCATCGCCGACGAGCTCGACCCGTCGATCGTCTTCACCGCGCTGCGGATTGAGGACCTGCCGATCATCGCGCGCTGGCTGAAGCTGCCGCACATCTCGATGTGGTGGGGCGATCCGGAGGCGGAGCTGGACGGCATCGCCGCGCATCTGATCGACCCGCATGTCGCGCCGTTCCTGGCGCGCGAAGGCAGCCGGCCGATCGGTTACATGCATGTCTATCACGCCAACCCCGACCCGTTCTGGGCCGGGCACGACCTGCCGCGCGAGACCTTCGGCCTGGACATGTTCCTGGGCGAGACCGACGTGATCGGCCGCGGCATGGGCACGCGGCTGGTGCAGCTGGTGCTGCGCCGCCTGCTGTCGCTGCCGGAGACGGCGCGGGTCCAGGTCGACCCCGCCCCGGACAACGCCGCCGCGGTCCGCGTCTATGAAAAGGCCGGCTTCCGCCAGATCGCCCCGATCGCCACCCCCGACGGCGCCGCCCTGTACATGGCGATCGACCGGACCGTCTGAGCCAAGGCCCGAATCCCCATGCCGGAACTGATCGAAGCCGTCAGCGACATCGCCGACGCCATGGCGCGGGAGCAGCGGCGCGGCACCGTCGCCAGCTATATCCCGGAGCTGGCGAAGGTCGATGTCGACCAGTTCGGCATCGCCGTGCACACGCTGGACGGCAGCACCTGCTGCGCCGGCGACGCCGACACGCAGTTCTCGATCCAGAGCGTCTCCAAGGTCTTCACCCTGACGCTGGCCCTGGGCGCGGTCGGCGATGCGCTGTGGCAGCGCGTCGGGCGCGAGCCGTCGGGCAATTCCTTCAACTCCATCGTCCAGCTGGAATACGAGAAGGGGCTGCCGCGGAACCCCTTCATCAATGCCGGCGCCCTTGTGGTCAGCGACGTGGTGCTGGCCGGCCATCCGCCGCGGGTGGCGATCGGGTCGATCCTGCGCTTCATCCGCGGGCTGGCCGATGACGAGACCATCGCGATCGACGAGACGGTGGCGCGGTCGGAGGCGGCGACCGGCTTCCGCAACCTGGCGCTGGCCGCCTACATGAAATCCTTCGGCAACCTGGTGCATCCGGTCGAGATGACGCTGGGCGTCTATGTCCACCAATGCGCCATCGCCATGACCTGCCGGCAGCTGGCCACCGCCGGCCGGTTCCTGGCCGATGGCGACGGCCGGAATTCGGCCGGGCACCGCGTGGTGTCGCCGGAGCGGGCGCGGCGCATCAACGCGCTGATGCTGACCTGCGGCCATTACGACGGGTCGGGCGACTTCGCCTTCCGCGTCGGCCTGCCCGGCAAGAGCGGCGTCGGCGGCGGCATCCTGGCGATCGTGCCGGGCCAGGCCTCGGTCGCCGTCTGGTCGCCGGGGTTGAACCAGCACGGCAATTCGCTGCTCGGCACCCTGGCGCTCGAACGGCTGGCCAAGGCGATGGGCTGGTCGGTCTTCGGCCCTTGAGGCGCCTGCCCTCCCTGCCCGCTCTGCGCGCCTTCGAGGCGGCCGGCCGCCATCTGAGCTTCCGGCATGCGGCGGCGGAG
>NZ_JBYRFX010000671.1:0-2321 GCF_057815775.1 Inquilinus sp. | reverse complement strand
CAGGGCCGGCGCCAGCGCGGCGACGAAGGCGGCGCTGCGGGCCAGGCCGCTGTAGGTGCCGCCCTCGACCCCGAGGAACCCCAGGTGGCGGCAGCCGGCGGCCAGCAGCGATTCCGCCGCCAGCCGGCCGCCGGTCGCATTGTCCGACAGCACCGCGTCGACGCCGTCGATCGCCACGGCCCGGTTGATCGCCACCACCGGGATGCCCAGCCGGGCGCATTGCTCGGCCAGGGCGATCGGCGGCGCGCCGGATGTCACCAGCACGCCGGTGACGCGGTATTGCAGGAAGCGGGCGATGGTGCGGTCCAGCGCCGCCTCGTCGCCGATCTCGCTGACCAGCGATTGCAGGCCGCGGCCGTCGATCTCGCGCAGCAGCGCCTCGAACAGGCTGGCGCGATAGGGGTCGGTGGCGCCGCGCACGACGATGCCGACCAGGTCCGACCGCTGGCGGTTCATGCCGCGGCCCAGCATGTTGACCTGGTAGCCCAGGGCCGATGCCGCCTCCAGCACCCGGTCGCGCGTCTCCACCGCCACCCGGGCCTGGCCCGACATGATGCGCGAAACCGTGGCGCGGGACACCCCCGCCCGGTCCGCCACCGCCTGGGCCGTGACCGGCCGCGTGTCGATATTCTGCCGTCGCCGTGTCATCATCGCTCCCGTGTCCCTGTCAGCATAGCGCACACGTGTTCACGAAGACGAGGGGGCTGACAGCGATGCTGCACGATCCCGAAACGATGTCACCGGATCGTCACGAAACATTCATTTCCTTGAAAACGTGCGGTTTACGAGGTCATGATAGAACCGCCGCCGGAGAGCGGTGCGGGCTATGCGTTGGGATTGTCGATCATGAACACGTGTTCATGGACTTGGCGGCCCAGCCGGCATCGCTGACCATCCTGCGGACTGGGAGGGATTGGACATGACGGGGAAGTTGATCAGCGGCGCAATTGGCTTGGCGGCACTGCTGCTGGCCGGGACCGCGCAGGCGGACGAGCTGGTGATCGCCGGCCGCGACGGCGTCTATGGCGACGCGCTGGCCTATGTCGTCGATGCCTACAAGAAGGCGTCGCCGGACACCGAGATCGAATTGCTGAAGCTGCCCTATGGCAGCCTGTACGAGAAGCTGGTGGTGTCGCTGCGCGGCGGCGCCGACGCCTATGACGTGATCGTCGCTGACGACACCTGGATGCCGGAATTCACCGCCAATGGCTGGCTGAAGCCGGTCACCGCCGATCTCTCGGGCGTGGTGCCCAGCCTGGCCGCCCTGTCCAAGGGCAAGGACGGGCAGATCGTGGCGCTGCCCTTCGTCGGCAATGTCGAGATGTTCGCCTACCGCACCGACCTGTTCGAGGCGGCGGGCCTGGCCGCGCCGAAGAGCTGGAGCGACGTGGTCAAGGCGGCCGAGGTGCTGAAGGCCAAGGACCCGGCCATATCGGGCGTCGTGTTCCGCGGCACCAAGGGCAACCCGATCGTCACCGGCTTCCTGCCGATCTTCTGGGCCCATGGCGGCCAGATCATCGACGATGCCGGCAAGGCGGCGCTGGCGTCGCCCGCCGGGGTCAAGGCGCTGCAACAGTTCCTGTCGCTGAAGGCCTATGCCCCGACCGGGGTCGAGACCTACAACGCCACGGAAGTGCGCGACGCGCTGCAGCAGGGCCGTGCCGCCATGGCGATCGAAGTCTGGCCGGCCTGGGTGCCGTCGCTGGACGAGGCCGACAAATCCAAGGTCGTCGGCAAGGTCGCGATCGGCCCGGCCCCGGGTGAGACCGCCGGCCCGGCGCCGATGCTCGGCATCTGGCAGGTCGCGGTGCCGTCGGGCGCGCCGAATGCCGCGGGGGCGCAGAAGTTCCTGGCCTTCCTCAACAGCGCCGACATGCAGAAGGAGCTGGCGCTGCGCTTCGGCCTGCCGCCGACGCTGACCGCGCTCTACGCCGACAAGGACCTGGTCGCCAAGTATCGCTGGTACCCGGACCAGCTGAAGGCGCTGCAGGCCGGCGTGTCGCGGCCGCGGATCAAGCAGTGGCCGCAGGTCGAATCGATCCTCGGCGACTATCTCCAGCTCGCCCTGGTCGGCCAGATGGCCCCCGAGGAAGCGCTGAAGAAGGCCTCGGCCGACATCGACGTGGCGCTGGCGAAGTAAGGCCGGACCGAGCCACCCCCCTTTCCAATTTACTCTCCCCCTCCCCTTGCGGGAGGGGGTAGGGGGAGGGGGTTCTCGCCGCAACGACCGACCTGCCTGAATTCGCAGCGACCCATCCGAGCCCGGTCCGGCTCGGCCTGAGAGTTTGATCGACACTCCCTCCCTCTACCCCCCGCGAGGG
>NZ_JBYRFX010000670.1:0-8034 GCF_057815775.1 Inquilinus sp. | reverse complement strand
TGGACCGGGCGATGATGCCGTTGGCATCTCGCACCGTCCCCTCGAACTCATCGATCCTGATACCCCGGCCAAAGCCGGAGTAGTCGAGGATGTCGTAGCCGCCTTCGGGAGACAAATTCGCCCCGATGTCGCTGCCGATGGCGATGTCGTCGTCGTTGCCGGTGTAGGTGGTCTGGGTGTTGGTGTAGACGAGCAGTGTGTACCCTGGCGGGACCGGGCCGGCATAGCCGGGCGGGACCATGAAGAATCCGAGGGCCATGACAACGTTCCGCCTTGGTTGCTGGGGATCAAAGGGGCTGATACGAGGATAAACCCATCCGCCTGCCCGATAGCTCACCAATCCATTGCAAACTCAGGCAACTTCATAAAAAATCAATGAGACCTGGATTGCCCGATGACCGTAGGGCCGACCGCCGCTGACGATCACGACACGCCAAGACCCCGGCGTGGCGCTCTTCCAGGAGCAGGCGATGTCGATCGCAATCATTGCCGCCGGCTTCAGTCCGGGTGAGGCTGACCAGCTGCGCCGGTCGATGTCCGCCTATCGCCGGACCGCCCGGGTCGCTGAATACCCGCGACCGCATGGTCACCGGCATGGTCGGCCGCGGCTACGATCAGGCCCTTGCCGAACACTGCTTCAGCCAGATCGAAGGTTTCGGCGAATACGGCTTGTAGCGGATCGTGCCTACGAGCCCGGCAGCGCCGTAGGCAATCAGCTCTGGTCGACCTGCCAAACGCCTGGCCCAGCCACCACCAACTGACTGGGCGGTGGGGGCGCGGTCGACGTCACGGTCAGCGTTGCCGTCGACCCATCGTCGAGGTCGAAAACGATCTTGCCCTCGCCGTTGCTCCACAAACGACCGTCGCAGAGCGCGGTGTGACTGCCGTTCTTCGGAATCGCGCTGAAGAGCAGGCTTCCCTTGAGCGTCATGGCACCGGGTGGAACGCCTGGCAGGTCACCCTTGCACTGCAACTTGAGCCCACCGGCGTCGTAGGAGAGGCCGTATACGGCCTCCATGACATGGATCGTCACGTCGATGGGATTGATCGAGCTCAAAACCGTCTCCTCAAAAAAGTCAGATGAGCGGGGCTGCCGCTGCGCGCCAACCGGCGGCCTGCTGGTACCCCAGATCGTAGGCCGCCTGCAGTTCATCGCTGTCGCCCTTCGGGCCGACGCGGGCGACATAGAGCCGGTCGTCAGGCAGCGGTTGCTGCATGGCAATCGCCTCCTCGACCGGTGCCGTCAGCCAGGCCTGCCACCGGTCCGGCGACAGGATCACCGGCATCGCCTTTTCATGGATCGGCTTGACGATGCTGTTCGGCTCGGTGGTCAGGAAGGAGAACAGCTTGTGCTCACCCTCGACTGGGTCCTTCTTGGTGCCACGGGTTCCCGTCCACGGGCGCCAGATCCCCGCGAACCCGAAAACCGGCCGTGGTTCCGGGGTGCCGTCCTTCACCGCGAACCAAGCAACCGGCTTCTTCTTGGTCACGGGATCGGGCGTCGGCAGGTACTCGCTGAAGGCCGAGGCCGGCACCACGACGCGCCACTCCGGTTTGAGCCACCCCTTCCAAAAGTTGCTCGACAGATTCCGGACGTTCGTGACGTAGGAGGGGTTGGGCCCGACTGGCGGGAAACCCCAGCGCATCATTTCGAGCCGCCGGTTGCCGCCTGCGCCCAAGCGCACCACCGGAGCCAGATAGTCCGGGAAGACCGAGGCCATCCCAGCGAAGTTGCCAAGGTCGACATCCAGGGCGTCTGCCAGCCTGCGCAGCTCTTCCTGGGTCGAGTCCACGGCATAGAGATTGCACATCGGTCGCCTCCCATATTGCCGCCATAGTGCCTTGCGAGCGGTGCTCGCGGAAGCCATCGCACCCCGGCCCGGACGGCCCCTAGGCGAGGTGGCGGCCCCGCCCCTTGCCTCTCGGGCATGAGGGGCACCGATTCTCAACCAGGGAGTTCAGCTTGGGGGGAAACCAATGACCACGCCGGCACAGAGCTTTCAGAGCGTCGTTGACGACTACGCCACCTATGTCGAGGACACCTTCGGGCACTCTCGCCAGGTGTGCGACGCCTGGCACGAGGTTCTCCGACCGCTCGATGTGCACGTCCAGACCGCCGGCCTGGCGCCAGGTCTGTTCGTCCGGCTCGTCGAGTTCGATCCCTGTCCCGGCGAGCGCGACGCCGACGATCATCGGACCGTGGCACGTCTGGAATTCGTCTCCCACGCCATCCCCGATGTGGTGATCCATCTTTCGACCGAAAACACCGATGCTGTGCCGCGGCTCGACATACTGACTACGATGCGACGCGGCGTTGGTCTCCTCGATCGCGAGTGGGACGATCTGGGGCCGGCCGAGGCCATCAGGCGGTTCATCGACCGCCACAATGC
This sequence comes from Inquilinus sp., assembly GCF_057815775.1. Classification (NCBI taxonomy): domain Bacteria; kingdom Pseudomonadati; phylum Pseudomonadota; class Alphaproteobacteria; order Rhodospirillales; family Rhodospirillaceae; genus Inquilinus; species Inquilinus sp. The sequence goes on along the minus strand of NZ_JBYRFX010000670.1, from coordinate 5,644 downwards.
CCGCGCCGCGGCCGAGGCGAGGTAGGCTTGGTCAAGAGGTCGCGCTCGGCCGAGGAGAAGGCCGCCTTTCTGGCGAAGGTCGACCCTCTCGTGGCGAGGTTGAGCCAGGGCGGGGAGGAATTTGAGATCGAGATCGTCGATCTTGGTCTCCAGTACCATGGCCCGCTCGATGATTTAGACCCAGAGCTCCACCTGCCTTTCGAGGAGGCGCAGTATCTGCCGCACGCGGAGCTCCGGAACCGGTTCGACGCGATTGTCGAGGAACTTCAAGAGCGGTTCTGGCCCGGCGAGCTGCCGGGTGATTTCCCCTGGGATGACCTGCCCTACTCGGTCGGTGAATTGCTGCGGATGATCGAACGGTTCGGGGTGTGGTTCGATCCGCTGGGCTCGAGCAGGTTGGCGAGGGATTGGTGGGGCAAGGACAGAGCCACGGATCCCCTCCAGGGCGTCCTGCCGCTGCGCTGAGGGCAATCCTCCGAAGGCCCGGCCCAGAGCATGGTGGGGCCAGCCCCAGGCCGGGCCGGATGCCGCTGTAGACTACGGGGCACCCAGCATGATCTAGAGGTCACGTCAGAGACATCGTCCAGGCCCGCTGGGTCCTCTATTCCTTGGTCGGGGCACCGATCGGCACGCCCGGAGTGAGACGGTCAGCAGCAAGAACCGCCTTGGGTCGGCGCCGGTTCCGATCAATCGGACGACACCATGTGCCAGGGTGTTGGATTTGCTCGTCCCCACGCTCGCGATAACCGAGAGGGGTCCCGCGGACGGATCGCCAATCCCGAAGTCCACCGCGGCGCGCTGTTCTGCGTTGCGTGCATCCAGATAGGACGAAGCTGCGACGGTCGCCTCGGCGGAGAGGCTGCTCAAGCGTGTCGAGCACGCGCCGGCGCGGCGTGGCGCTCCATGATAGCCTAGTAGAACAGCCAATGGAGTCCATTTTGGACCAGAGGTCAGGCTAGAGTCCGACGTCTGCTAGAGGATGCATCGAAGCTAGCGAGCTGCCGACGGGATCGAAAGAGCGCCAACGAACGGTGTCTATCGCGTCAGCCGGAAGAACCGTCGTCTTCCCCGTCCCGTCATGAGCGAATGATCATTGGCAGACTCGTCACCATCCATTGATATCACCGCTGAGCGCGCCCCGTCGGTCACCGCCTGAGTATGGGGCCTTGAAAAAAGCCAGTCGAACCTTGTGCTAAGCGAGGACACGACCACCAGGCCGAATCTGTGATATCTGCCATCCGTCACTAGGGGATGCGGACATGCTCGGCAAAGAGGTGTTGGAAAAGCATTTCATCGAATCGTGGAAGAAGGAGGCGTCCTCGGAAGAGGATGCGGCCAGGACGATCTCGATCTCTCTGACGGTCCTTGGTCTAAGCGGTGTGCTACTCGGGTTGCAGCCGAAGGCCTACAAGCAGATCCCCATCGACTTTGGGCTCATTGTTCCGATGGCGCTGCTGGTGTTGTTCCTGGCGTTTGCGTCGATGTGCATTCTCAAGATCCTCGATGCCGTTCGGCCGGTAGACTATGGCCATCACCCGAACGAGAAGAAGATGCTCGAGTTTGCCGAGTGGGAAGGGTGGCGGCTTGAAGTCGTTGAGGGCAATGCAGGTACTGCGCTCAAGGACGCGGTCGACGCCAGCCTGACGGTGCACTACCTGAAGGCCTATGCAGAGATGATCGCGGCAAATCGAAAGCTAAACGCCCAGCGCGCCAGCGCGAGGTTCGAAGCGCTCACCTACTCGATCCTGACGCTGGTTACATCCTTTGCGTCGCTGGTGTATGTTGTTGTGCGATCGATCGGTCTCCATATACCGTTCGGAGGTTGAGATGACACAGAATGCGCAGCGCGACCCCGGGGCTAAGGTCACAGCGCCTCGGCGGCAGCCGCCGAAGGTAGATGCGCCAGGCGTCGAATACGTCATCATCGGCCCACATTTCCCATGGGTGGACGAGACCAAACTCAAGGGCAAGCGCGCCGAGGGGGACGAATGAACCCCAAGCCACAGCCAGACTCTCCGAAGCCGCGCCCTGAGGAGGTCCCCCCGAAGGAGGTTGGCGCCCCGGGTGTCGAGTATGTTCCACGCCGGCTTCCGCCGGGCCCGAGATCGTAGGCAATCCTGGCCCAAGTAGGACCGGCTCTACCGGCGCCACGGCCGCCAGCGGGCCGGGCTGGCGGCGACCATCATCACCTACCACGGCTGGAGCGCCATCCGGGGCGCCGGAAAGGCCCTCGGCATCTCCTCCGACACCATCGATCGCCTCGCCCGGCGGCCGCTTGGCCACAACCTCGCGCCGAGCCCATTCGTAGGCAAGCGACCAGTCGGAGAACTTGCCGTCGGGTTGAAGCACCGAACGCCTCAGGTTCACGGGTTCGCCGGCGTTGGCGAGTTCCTCATCCTGACGCACGGCGCGAACCTTCGCGGCGAGGGTCTCGAGCGCCCCTTGAGCATCGTCGATCATGTCAGGCATTGTAGCCCCAGAGCCTCTCCACCGCGACGGAAAGCAAATTGCGCACTGGACAGTCCTGGCGTGATGAGCGGGGCGGCGAGCGGTGACTCTGCTCGCCGATTGCCTGACGAAAATCATACTTCCGCCGCGCGAAACGCCGTTCACAATTCCGTGGCCGGCGTCAGGGATGCCGGGGGCGTTCCTCGCGTTTGAACGAGTCCAGGACTGGCGCGTGTTCGTGCTCGGGCTCGACCTCCTCCCGCACATTCCACTCACCGTCCGCACGAAATTCGCCCGCGCCCTCAGTCTGCTGTATCTAGCTTGGATGGAGTTCGACCTCGTCAAGGCTGCCGAACTGGTGGCGATGACGACGCTCCAGCTCGCGCTCACCGACCGCCATCTCGGAGGCGGTAAGCCCCCGGCCTTCGGCAAACTCTTCGAAGCACTCGTCCTAAAAGACGCGCTAACCGACGCCCAGATTCCTATGATAGCGAGATGTGGCGGCACCGTGGTCGGCCGCATCTCTGGCGAGGCACGGCCGACTTTGAGAGCGATCCGCAACGCGCTCGCCCATGACGATCCGTTCAGCGGCACGCCGTATGCGGGCCTTATAGAGTTGATCCGGGACCTCATCGCGTTCGCCTATCGCAACTATCTCGCCGAGGCCAACCAGCAAGGTATGCCTGCATGATTGGAGACGGCATAAAGTTGCGCCAGGAGAGTAAGCGGCATCATTTTGTCTCAGTGACCTATCTCAACGCCTGGGCGGCAGTGCCGGGCGGCAAAATCTACGCATATCGGAGCGACGATCCCGCCAACCCTTTGAATGTCCAGCCAGAGGAGATCGGTTTCGAGAAGTACTATTACAGCCAGATGCGGCCCGACGGAACGCGGGACAACGACAGTTTCGAGGAACTCTTCGGCGGCGTCGAGACTCCCTGGCCGTTGGTGATGCAGGCGCTGCAGGCGCGGACGCCCAACCGCCAGGTGCTCCATTGGCTCTATGCGATGATGACGATGATGCGCACGCGAGTGCCGGCCGCGCGCAACTTCAATGAGGAGATAATGGCGCTGGAGATGCGCACTGGGCTCAAAGTGTTCGCCGAGATGGGCAAGCTCCCCGACAAGCTGAGGCGTTACGAAACCAAGCTCGATACCGTCGACATCGCGATCAATCGGCAGCGCACGCTTGGAAAGATGGAAGAGGACAGCCGCAATTTTGGTGATATCACGTTGCGGATCGGCTTCGAGATCCTCTGCAACGAAACCGGCACGGACTTCATTACATCGGACAATCCGGTCGCCTATTTCGACCCCGGTGATGCCGGTATCCGACACCCATATATCAACAATGAGAAGATCGAGCTCTACTTCCCGTTGTCGCCGACGCTCGCCCTGCACGGTGCCAATCGACTGCGCAAACTCGGGCACGTACCGCGGTTTCGGGTCGTCACCGAGAAGCCGAAAGTGCATGCAATCAACCGGATCACGTCGCGCTTCGCCTATCGCCTGGCATTCGCGCGCGACCGATCTCACGACGCGCTAATTGCCCGGCACAGCGCGACTTCACCGGTGCTGGACGCTAGGGTCGTGCGCAAACCCAAGGAAATCCAATACTATATTGGGCACCGGTTCGGCCCCCGGCCCGCGCTGCACAAGTTTCGTCCTGAGCTGTGCGAAGGAGATCTCTACGAAGAAGACTTCAAAATCTAAGCGAAGGTCACGATGCGCAAGTTGGGCGTCAATCCGTGGCTTCCCCCCTGGCGGCGACCTGTTCGATCTTACGCTCAAGTTCGTACGCCTCCGCGACGCCGACTGCGACCAAGCGCCCAAGCAGACTATCAATCCGATCGCGAGATGCATGCTCCGGCGCGAGCAACGCGGATTCCTCGATGGTGACTGCGTCGAACCATTCAATGATCCGGGTGCCAGTCCCCGTCGCTAACCAGAATGGGCCTGTCGGAATTCGTGCGAACCATCCTTCGACTGCCTTGAGCAGGAAATCAAGGTGGCCCACCCGGGGCGTTACCATCAACAGATTCATGACGCACATCGCCACGAATGACGTCGGTCCCCCAGGCAACATCGGCTCAACGGACTCAAGCAGCGGATCGAGCCGGTCGGACAGGGCTGGAGGCAAATAACTCCTTGTGCCCTTAAATTGGTTGAAGGTATTGAGTAGCATCTTTGCCACCACGCCACCGGTATTGTGGTCGATACTCAGACTGGCTGGATCGCCTGCACATTTCCATAGCCTGAGCGCCATGACGCGCTCCGCCATCCGTGTCCGCAGCCCGACCAGCCGCGCGGCCGCACGTCGTGGTTCATTGAAGTAAAGCGCATCGGCCGCATGGATCAGGGTCCGCGCGACACCACCGAACGATTCATCAGGTAGGTTGGTGACGAGCTCAAGATCCGTTTCGAAGCGCGCTATCGGCGCGTCCATGAGCATCGAGGCGAACAAGGGGTAGAAGTGAAGGTTCCAGGCGTCCAGATTGCGCTCTATCTCGGCCTCGGCCGGTAGGCCGAGGCCGTTCATCTTCGCCGTCCAGGCCGAATATGCCTCGACGATCTCCTGACTCCAATCCACCTTTCCCTCGGTGGCGCTGTTGAGCATCCCCAGCCACTGCGCCGCGGCTTGGCTGTCGACATGCACGGTGAATGTTGCGGCGCTTTCCACCTCCTCGATCGCATCGGCTTCGAGATCCTGAGGCGAATCCGGATCGGCAGCGGAAATGCGCGTCCGGTGGCGGAGGAGTGGGCGTTCCTTGGGAAACTCCGGCCAAGCCGGTTCTTCATTATTGCCATCGAGCCACGCGATCTCCGCCGCCACCGCCGCCCGGACGGCTTCATTTCGCCCCGCCTCGAAGCGTTGCCGTTCGGCTTCATCGTCCTCATCGTCATGCCAACGCTGCAGCATGTTCGAGAACGCCGCACGCATCGCGGCCTTGAACAGCTTCGGCTCTTTGTCGAGGATCTTCGGCAGCGCCAACGAGAACGCAGGCACCGCCGAGCGATCCCGGCGTGCCGCGAGCGCGATCAGGGCATCGCCGTCCGCCTTGGCTCCCTTGCGCAGCCAGAGTTGGATCAGAGCGAGTGTCGCCAACGCCGGCCGGTTGTAGCGCACCAGGTCGCCCGCGTCCCCGCGCCGGCCCGACTGCTCGGCAAGACCGAGATCGATCACTTGCCGCACCCA
>NZ_JBYRFX010000669.1:0-3773 GCF_057815775.1 Inquilinus sp. | reverse complement strand
AATATTGAGCTATCAAAAGCTACATAGATACTATCCATCATTTCATCATGTCGAAAAATAGGAATACAATGAGGACACATCTTTAGAGGATTCCAAATTTCTCCAGCAGTGAGACCGCGGTTATTTGAAACTAGGGTGAATGTACTTTTTTTGCCGGGTTCTCGGCCTCGTTTGGCAGAGGTGTGACTGCGGTTGTTCGCGCGTTCGAGCCAATCCATAGCTCCCACTTAATTACACCTGAATGTCACCCAGTTCGCGCAGCTCACCCGTCACCCCTTTCGGCCCAAATACTTCGCAACCTTCGGTCGGCGGCTTCGGGCATCTCCCTAGAGATATCGTGACAGGGTACACGTGTGGCAACAGCCACCTATCGGCCATAAGGCCAGCCGCCGGAATAGCTGTGCCGCCCCGGTATGCCCCCAACCCGGCTGGCCAAATCATCCCCATCCGCGCCATTGTCCGGCACCGTCGGCAAGAACGGCCGTTCAGGGAGAGAGGGTTACAACATGGCATCGATCGGGGTCGAACTGTCCGAGGCGCAGAGCGAGGCGATCGGCGCGGCCGTGGAGGCGCGGTTTACCGAGCAGACCCGGTTCCTGTCCGCCCTGGTCCGGCATGCGTCGCTGCGCGGGGCGGAGGCCGGGGCGCAGGACTTCCTGCAGCGGGAATACGAGGCCCGCGGCTATGCCGTGGAGCAGGTGCGCACCCGGTCGGTGGCGGGCGATCCCCGCTTCTCCCCGGCCACCGTGCCGTATGACGACAGCTGGAACCTGGTGGCGCAGAAGCCGTCCGCCGGCGGGCCGGGCCGGTCGCTGATCCTGAACGCGCATGTCGATGTCGTGCCCACCGGGCCGGAGGCGCGCTGGTCGCGCGCGCCCTTCAGCGGCGATGTCGCGGGCGGCCGGCTGCATGGCCGCGGCGCCGGCGACATGAAGGCCGGCATGGCCGCGATCGTCTTCGCCCTCGACGCGCTGGCCGCCGCAGGCTTCGAGCCGGACGGAAGGGTGCAGATCCAGTCCGTGGTGGAGGAGGAGATCACCGGCAACGGCGCCGCCACGCTGCTGGCCGCCGGCCATACCGCCGATGCCATCCTGATCCCGGAGCCGACGGAGGAGGCGCTGGTGCGCGCCAACACCGGCGTCATCAAGTTCCGCATCACCGTCCTTGGCAACCCCACCCATCCGCGCGACCCCGACAGCGGCCGCAGCGCCATCGAGCTGGCCGTCCACCTGATGCGCCGGCTGAAGGGCCTGGAGCAGCGCTGGATCGGGCAAGGTGCGGCCCATGAGGAATTCGCCGGCATCGCCAACCCGGTGGCGCTGACCATCGGCACGATCGCGGGCGGCGAATGGATCGCCTCGCTGCCGTCGGAATGCGTGCTGGAGGGGCGCGTCGGCTTCTATCCCGGCGAGGAACCCGCCGCGCGCCGCGCCGAATTCGAGGCCTTCGTGCGGGAGGTGGCCGAGACGGATGACGAGTTCCGCGGCGCCGACGCCCCCCTGGTCGACTGGGTCGGCGTCTGCCAGCCCGGCTATGTGCTGGCGCCGGGCGGGGCGGCGGAAGCCGTGCTGGCCGAGGCGCATGCCGCCATTCGGGGGCCCGGCCAGGCGCTGGCCGCCTTCACCATGCCCTGCTACCTCGATTCCACCCTGTTCGCGGTGCATGCCGGGATGCCGGCGCTGGTCTACGGCCCCAAAGTGGCGAACATCCACGGCATCGACGAATGGGTCGACCTCGACTCCCTGAAGCGGGTGACGAAGACCATCGCGCTGTTCATTGCCGGCTGGTGTGGCCTGCGCGCAGTGGGATAGGCGCCGCCGAAGTTAAAGACCCGTCATTGCGAGCCCCGAAGGGGCGTGGCAATCCAGAAATCGAGCCGCTGGATCGCCCATTCTTGACGTAAAGGGGGCGGCTTCGCCTCCTCGCGATGACGGGTCAAGAGTTCATGCCGCCGGTATCACACCAGCGCATTTCCAAGCGGTCTCTGAGGGCAACGATTGCCCCGCAGCCCGATGCCCCGGCTGCATGGTGGCATGACATTGTTGTGACTGCGCGCCGGATGATGGCCCCCCTATAAGGACTCCATCGGATCGCGCAGCCCGAGCCGCCCCGCCCGGCGCCGCGCCCCGGTCAAAAACACGGCCTCTCCTTCTCCCTGCCTTTGCCCGACCGCGCCTGCCGGCGCGCCGCACGGCCGCGACCCCGTATCCCGCAACAGATCAGGACAGCCTCATGCGCCGCTTCCCGTCCGGATCGCTTCACGCCCCGTCGCCGGACCGGGCCGGCCGGTGAGCGGCGGCAACGAGGCCCTGCCGGGCGAAGCCGCGGCGGCCGGCGGCGCGTGGTTCGACACGCTGCGGCCGGCGCGGCCGGACGACATGGACGGGCTGCTGGCGATCCATGCCGGCGCCTTCGGCGACGGCCGGCTGGACCCGCGCCCGTGCTTCGACCTGCTGGGCCGCGGCCATGCCGTCGGCGTGGTGGCGGAGGCCGGGCGCGAGATGCTGGGCTATGCCCTGGCCCTGTCGCGCCCGACCACCGCGCTGGCCCGGCTGCATTCGCTGGCGGTCGCGCCAGCCCTGCGGGCCCGGGGCGTCGGGGCGACGCTGCTGGGGGCGGCGGAGCGCACGGTGCAGCAGGCCGGCGCCCGGCTGCTGCGGCTGCAGGTGCGGCCGGACAATGCCGCGGCCCTGGCGCTGGTGCAGTCCGGCGGCTACCAGCGCTTCGAGCGCCATCTGACGCCCGGTGCCCGGCCGGCGGAGGCGCTGCGCTTCGAGAAGCGGCTCGCCGCCGGGCCGCAGCCGCGGGTCGACCTGCCGGTGCCCTACTACGCCCAGACCACGGATTTCACCTGCGGCGCCGCCGCGCTGCTGATGGCGATGAAGGCGCTGGACCCGGCGACGGAGATGAGCCGCACGCAGGAGCTGCGGCTGTGGCGCGAGGCGACGACGATCTTCATGACCTCGGGCCATGCGCGGCCTGGCGGCGCGCATCTTCGTCAGCGACCCCGACATCCTGTTCCTCGACGGCGTCCGCCGGCCCGACAAGGCCGCGGTGATGACGCTGGTGCAGGAGGATTTCCGCAACCGCTGCGCCGGCGCCGGTATCGCGGTCGGCCACCGTGCGCTCGGCCTCGGCGAGATCGGCCGGCTGCTGGCGGAAGGCGCGGTGCCGATCGTGCTGGTCAGCCAGTATCGCGGCTATGGCTGGAAAAGCCCACATTGGGTGGTGGTGACCGGCTGCGACGAACACTCCATCTCCTTGCACGACCCCTATATCGCGGAGGACGAGATGGAGGATGCCGCGGCCAAGGCCGCCATCCCGGTGCCGTGGGCGGAGTTCGAGCGGATGGCCCGCTACGGCCGCAGCCGGCTGCGCGCCGCCATCGTGCTCAGCCGCCGGCCCGCAGCACCCTGACGGCGGCGTTTCTTGCCGCCGCGGGGTTTCCGCCACCCCGGTCCTGCGCTACATCACCACGACCCTTCGCCGTATCGGAACACGCCATGCCCGACTGGTTCTCGCTCGCCGAACTCACCGCCCTGGTCCAGGTCGTCATCATCGACGTGGCCTTGGCCGGCGACAACGCGATCGTGGTCGGCATGGCCGCGGCCGGGCTGGCCCCCGCCGACCGGCGCCGCGCCATCCTGTACGGCATCGGCGCCGCCACCGTGCTGCGCATCGTCTTCGCCGGGCTGGCCACCCAGCTGCTGCAGATCATCGGCCTGCTGTTCGCCGGCGGCATCCTGCTGCTGTGGGTGTGCTGGAAGCTGTGG
>NZ_JBYRFX010000668.1:0-2089 GCF_057815775.1 Inquilinus sp. | reverse complement strand
GCGACCGAGACGGCGCTTTCGGTCACGGCGACCGTGACCTCGTCATCCCGGCGATGCACCACGAACTGGGTGCCGAGCGCGGTGCTGCGCCCCGGCCCGGCGGCGACCCGGAACGGACGCGCCGCATCCTTGGCCACCGTGAACTGGGCCCGGCCGCGGTCGAGCGAGACCTGGCGCAGCGCCGGCGAGAACGCCAGCGACAGCGCGGTGTCGGCATCGAGGTCCACCTGGGTGCCGTCCTCCAGCATCACCGTCCGCAGCTCGCCGGTGCCGGTCCAGATGTCGCTGGTCAGCGCCGTCGGCAGCCCGGTCAGCGCCACCACCCCGCCGAGCCCGGCAAAGGCCAGGCCGCCGGCCAGGACGCGGCGGCGGCCGAACAGTGGCGAACGAAGGCGCACCACCGGCTGCGGCCGCGGGTCGGCAATATGGTCGAGATCGGCCCAGATCCGGGCCAAGGCGTCGAATTCCCGGCGATGGGCCGGATCGGCGCCGAGCCAGGTCTGGAACGCGATGCGATCCGCGGCCGAGGCGTCGCCGGCATTCAACCGGACAAACCATTCGAGGGCCTGGTCCCGGGCGCTGTGCTGGGGATGGAGATCCATGGTCTCGGGCATGTCTTCCGTCGATCGGGGGGCGATCTGGTCCGCTTCGGGCACTGGGCCCGATAGGATGACGAAACCGGGCGGCCGCCCCCTCACCTCCCCATGATCAATCGAGCAGGCCTCGCATGCGGTCGCGGCAGTGGGCCAGCGCCTTCATCACATGCTTCTCGACCATGCTCTTGGAAATTTCCAGCCGGCGGGCGATCTCGCCATGGCTCAGCCCGTCGAATTTGTGCAGCAGGAACACCTCTCGGCATTTCGGCGGCAGCTCCGCCACCGCCTGTTCCAGGATGCGCAGCCGCTGGCGGTGGTCGAGCACCGCCTCCGCCCCCGGCGCGTCGCAGGGCTGGTCGTCGCCGAATTCGGCCGGCAGCAGGGTGCGGGCCCGGGCGGCATCGCCCCGGATCCGGTCGCGGGCCAGGTTGTCGGCGACGCGGAACAGGTAAGCCTGGGGATTCTGCAGCTCCGGCATGGTCTCGGCCCGATGCAGCCGCAGCCAGGTGTCCTGGGCCACGTCCGCCGCCGCACTGGCGCTGCCGAGCCGGCGCGTGAGATGGCGCAGCAGCTCCTGATAATGGTGCCTCAGCAGCACCAGCAGCGAGGACCGATCCTGCTCGGCCATCCCTTGATTTCACCCCCGGAACGAGAAACGCCGGGACCTTAGGTTAAATGCAAGTAATTCGCAATTGCAGATTTGCTGACTGGGGATGGCAGATTGAGGTCAGGCCTCGCTTCTAGTGTCATTGCCCGGCTCGACCGGGCAATCCAGGGGCCACAAGGAGCCGCTCCGACCGCCCCTGGATGCCACGGTCAAGCCGTGGCATGACAATCGGGAGAGGCAGAGACGGTTGTCTCAAGGCCGGCGCCGCGATCACCATGCCGGCATGGAACCAGGAGCATGACATGACGCAGATGGCGGTCGGGGATCTGTCCTTCGAGGTCGAGCGGTTCGGCGATCCCGGCCGGCCGCCGATCCTGCTGGTGCAGGGCCTGGCGCAGTAGCTGATCGACTGGCCGAAGCCGCTGATCGATGCGCTGGCCGCAGCGCATCACGTCGTCGTCTTCGACAATCGCGACACCGGCCTGTCGGCCAAGTTCGGCCCTTGCCGGTCCGACCAGGACGGCGCCGAGACGCCCTACACCCTGTACGACATGGCGGCGGACACGGTCGGGCTGATCGACGCGCTGGGCCTCGGCCGCGTCCATCTGCTCGGCTATTCCATGGGCGGGCGGATCGCCCAGATCGTCGCCGCCCGCCATCCCGGCCGGGTGCGGTCGCTGGCCTGCCTGATGTCCTCCGGCGGCCCGGCCGGGGTCCAGGCGGCGCCGCACATCCGCGAGGCGCGGGGCGCGGCCCGGCCGCCGGCGCTGCGGCGGGCGCCCGCCAGCGACCGGTTCCCCCGCCCGGCCGCGCTGTTCGATGGCGACGCCCTGGGGACGCCGGCGGCGGAGCGGCGGGCGCGGATCCCCGCGGCGGGGGCGCGCGG
>NZ_JBYRFX010000667.1:0-2990 GCF_057815775.1 Inquilinus sp. | reverse complement strand
TTCTTCCTGCTGTCAGAGATCATCGAGCAGGTGTCGGGGCAGAGCTTCAACGAATTGCTGGAGGAGCGGATCACCGGTCCGCTCGGCATGCGCGACACCCGGCTGATGCTCTGGGATGCGGCCATCCTGCCGCGGCTGGCCGACCACCACACAAGCGGCCCTGACGGCAGCTGGCACAAGGCGCAATGGGGCTTCGCGCTGGGCGGCGAGGGCGGCATCGTCTCGACGCTGGAGGACATGAAACTCTGGCTCGCCAACCTCGACGCGCCGAAGGTCGGCACGCCCGAGATGGTCGCGCGGATGTCGGCGCCGGGCGCCGAGATCAACGGCATCCCGACGCCTTACGGCCTCGGCCTGGTCAGCTGCCATTATCGCGGCTTGGCCAGCATCGGCCATGGCGGCGGCGTCGCCGGCGGCCGGTCGGAATCGGTGCGGTACCCCGAGGCGGGGGTCGGCGTCGTGATCCTCGGCAACACTGACGACATGGGGCCGTTCTCGCTGGCCCGCCGCATCCTCGACCTGGTGCTGGGCCATGAGCCCGGCCCGCCCCGCACGGAAGCGTCGACGGAGCGGCTGAAGCAGGCTGTCGGCCTGTACCGTGCCGAAGAGGGCGACGACGTGTTCGGCATCGCCGTGAAAGACGGACAGCCGGTCTTCGTCGGCAATGGCGGCGGCGGCATGCCGATCGAGCAGATCGGCGACGACGTCTTCATGCCGGAGCGGGGCATCGTGCCGCTGGAGTTCACGCCACGCGATGACGGCGATGTCAACACGCGCTGGTTCGGCCGCGCCCGCCGCTTCCGCCGCCTGTCCGGCACCGCCCTGCCAACCGCCCCCGGCCTGGCCGGCCGCTATGCCGACGCCGCCACCGGCTTCGAGGTCGAAATCGCCATCGAAGAGGGCGAGACCGTGCTGCGCCTGCGCACGCCGCATGGCGTGTGGGAGACGACGCTGGAGGCCCGCGCCCCGGACCTGTATCTGGCGGCGCCGCGCCGAGTCAACGCCGACACGCCGCCCCCGGCCGACGCCATCGAGACCGGCGGCTGGGAGTTCACGGTGCGCAGCGTCGCTGGCGGCATCGTCGTCAACGACGACCGCACCAAGGGGCTGCATCTGGCGCGGACGCACTGAGGCCTCTCTCGCCCCGCTGCCCGATAACCTGGGGTTCGGGGTCCCGTCGCTTTCGGGACTTGTCAGCGGGCCGGCCCGGCTGCCCAAATCGCGACAGCGGGGCGGAACGTTCCCGCGGCGCTTGAGACAGGGGCGCATGAGGCAGCACGGCACGCCGATCGGCCCGGCCGGACCGGGCCGTCGCCGTCTCGGCGTCAAGGGATCACACTTCTGGGGGATGGCATGAGATTTCTGAGCAAGAGGGCGGCCGTCTTCGCCCTGTGCCTGGCGGCGTCCGGCCTGACGGCCGCGACCGGGCCGGCGGCGGCCGAGACGGTGCTGAATCGCGGCTTCGGCAGCGCGCCGTCGACCCTCGACCCGCAGCTGAACCAGGGGGCGCGCGAGAACTACATCATCGCCGATTTGTTCGAGGCGCTGCTGGTGCTGGACCCGCAGGGCAACCCGCAGCCGGGCGCGGCGAAGAACTGGGAGACCAGCGCCGACGGCCTGACCTGGACCTTCCATCTGCGCGACGGGCTGAAATGGTCGAATGGCGACCCGATGGTCGCGGCCGATTTCGTGCGTGGCGTGATCCGCAGCCTGGACCCGGCGATCGGGTCGCCCCACGCCTATTATCTGACCGCGGTGCTGCCGATCAAGAACGGCAAGCCGTACAACGACGGCAAGCTGACCGATGCGTCGCAGGTCGGCGCCGCGGCACCTGACGACAAGACCGTCGTGCTGACGCTGGAATACCCGATGCCGGATGCGCCCTACATCCTGGATTTCCACACCACGGCACCCGTGCATCTGCCCAGCTACCAGGCCGCCGGCAACAAGCTGGACTACACCCGGCCGGAGATGTTCGTCAGCAACGGCGCCTACATGCTGAAGGACTACGTGCCGCAGTCCAAGGTGGTGCTGGTCAAGAACCCGAACTACTGGGATGCGGCGAACGTCAAGATCGACACTGTCGTCTACCACGTCACCGAGGACACCTCGACCGAGCTGAAGCGCTATCTGGCCGGTGAGCTGGACAGCACCATGGCGGTGCCGGCGGAGCAGATCGAGAAGCTGAAGGCCGAGCGGCCGAAGGAGCTGCACCAGAACCCGACGCTGGGCATGAAGTATCTGAGCTTCCAGCCCGATGCCGGCCCCCTGGCCGATATCCGCGTGCGCAAGGCCCTGGCCCTGGCGATCGACCGCGACTTCCTGCAGGAGCGGATCGAGAAGGCCGGCAATTTGCCGATGTACACCTTCTCGATCAACCAGGACCCCAGCTACAAGCCGGGTAAGGTCCAGGAAGCCGGCATGAGCAAGGAAGACCGGCTGGCGATGGCGAAGTCGCTGCTGGCCGAGGCCGGCTACGGTCCGGACAAGCCGCTGGAGATCGAGATCATCGGTCCCTCCGCCGCTGCCAGCAAGCGGCGGGTCGAGGGCATCGCCGCGATGTGGAAGCAGAACCTGGGCGTCCGCACCAAGCTGGACCTGACCGAAGTGAAGACCTGGCTCGAGAAGCTGCACACCGGCGACTGGCAAGTGTGCATGGATAGCTACGGCGGCGACTATCCCCAGGCCAAGACCTGGCTGGACGCCCTGCGCTACACCGGCACGCCCAGCTATCACTGGAAGGATGACGACTACGAGAAGCTGATGGACCAGGCCAACGCCGTCGCCGCCGACAAGGCCAAATTCTACCAGATCCTGGGCCAGGCCGAGCAGCGCATGCTGGACCAGTATGTCTACATCCCGATCGCGGTGACGACCGACAACATCCTGGTCCAGACCTACGTCAAGGGCTGGGGCGACAACCCGATCGGCCACCCGATGTCGAAGTATCTGACCATCGAGAAGTAAGGGCCGGAGCCCTTCGATCGACA
>NZ_JBYRFX010000666.1:0-4877 GCF_057815775.1 Inquilinus sp. | reverse complement strand
GGTCAGAAAGCGGTCCGGATCGTGTCGGCGCAGCGATTCACCAAGGGGAGACAGCATGGGCGGCGTGATGGACCGGCCGCTGCCCGATGGCAAGAAGCGGTCAATCAGGGGGCCAGCGTCCGATCCACTCGCCCGACATGGGTTGACGCTGCCCGCCCTCGGCATAAGGTTAATCACGACCGGGCGGCTGTGGCTTATCCGCCGCGCCTCTTTCCCTCAGCCACCAAAACCAATGGAGCGCATCATGGCTTTCGAGCTTCCCGCATTGCCCTACGACGTCTCGGCCCTCGCCGGCGCCGGCATGTGCCAAGAAACCCTGGAACTGCATCACGGCAAGCACCACCAGGCCTATGTCACCGCGCTCAACGGCTTCGTTGAGAAGAATCCCGCCCTGCAGGGCAAGTCCCTCGAGGAGATCGTAAAGCTCTCCTATGGCCAGAGCGACCTCGCGCCCGTCTTCAACAATGCCGGCCAGCATTGGAACCACATCCTGTTCTGGAAGAACCTGTCGCCGACCGGCGGCGCCATCCCGGGTGCGCTTGAGAGCAAGCTGAATTCCGATTTCGGCAGCGTCCAGGCGTTCAAGGATGCCTTCAAGGCCGCCGCCATCGGCCAGTTCGGCTCCGGCTGGGCCTGGCTGATCGTTGGCAAGGACGGCAAGCTGAAGGTCACCAAGACCCCGAACGGCTCCAACCCGCTCGCCACCGGCGAGGGCAAGGTGCTGCTCGGCCTCGACGTGTGGGAGCACAGCTACTACCTCGACTTCCGCAACCGTCGCCCGGACTACACCCAGAACTTCCTCGACAAGCTCGCCAATTACGAGTTCGCCGAGGCTGCGCTGAAGGCCGCCTAAGCACCGTAACCGCCCGCCGGTCACCCGACCGGCGGGCGGTGATTTCCGACGGCCCCTCAGGGACATAACGTGGTCGCCCGCACCTCGCTTCGCTTCACCACCGACCCGCTGCACCCGCTGGCGGTGCCGCGTGCGCATTTCACCGAAGCGCTGTCGCGCCTGGCCACGACGGTCTGCGTCGTCGGCGCGGTCGAGCAGGGCGTGCGGCACGGCCGCACCGCCACCGCCGTGATGTCGCTGGCGGCCGAGCCGCCGACCCTCGTCGTGTCGATCGACCGCACCAGCGCGATGGCCGGGGTGATCGAGTTCAGCGAGGGCTTTTCCGTCGCGATGCTGGCCGAGGACCAGGCCGAGATCGCCGACGCCTTCGCCGGCAAGCTGCCGATCCCCCGCTCCGAGCGCTTCACCTTCGGGACCTGGGGCACTTGGCCGTCCAGCCGGCCCAAGCTGGAGGGGGCGGTCGCCAATGTCGATTGCCACCTGATCGGCCTGACCGAGGTGGCGACCCATATCCTGTTCATCGGGCTGGTGACCCAGGTCGAGACGCGCGACGCGTCGCCGCTGCTGTGGGGCCTGCGCCGCTACGCCGGTGTCACTGCGCCGAAGGCCGAGCCCGCCTCCGAGGACTGACGGCTCAAAGGATCACCGGCTCCGGTTCCAGCGCCACGCCATAGGTGTCGCGCACGCTGCGCTGGATCTCCCGCGCCAGGTCGAGGATCTCCGCCCCGGTGGCGCCGCCACGATTGACCAGCACCAGCGCCTGGCGGTCATGCACCGCAGCCCGGCCGACCGCCCGCCCCTTCCAGCCGCAGCGATCGATCAGCCAGCCGGCCGCCAGCTTCACCCGCCCATCCGGCTGGAGATAGCCGACGATGCCCGGGAACGCCCCGGCGAGATCGCCATACTGCGCCGCCGGCACGATCGGGTTCTTGAAGAAGCTGCCGGCATTGCCCGTCACCGCCGGGTCCGGCAGCTTCTGCCGCCGCACCGCGATGACCGCCTCGAAGATCTCCGCCGCGCTGACATCCGGCCGGTCGCCGAACAGCCGCGCCAGGTCGGGATAGCCGGTGACCGGCTGCCAGGGCCGCGGCAGGCGGAAGGTCACCGCGGTGACGACGTAACGGTCCGGCTCGGCCTTGAACAGGCTGTCGCGATAGCTGAAGCGGCAGGCCGTCCGGTCCAGCGTGACGAAGGCGCCGGCCCGGGTGTCGAAGGCGCGCAGGCTGTCGAACCGCTCCTCCAGCTCCACGCCATAGGCGCCGATGTTCTGGATCGGCGCGGCGCCGACCGTGCCGGGGATCAGCGCCAGGTTCTCCAGCCCGGGCCGTCCCTCGGCGATGGTCCAGGCCACCAGCTCATGCCAGACCTCGCCGGCGCCGGCCTCGACCAGCACAGCCTCCGCGGACTCGGAGGCCAGCCGCCGCCCCTTGATCCGCATCAGCAGGGTCAGCCCGTCGAAATCGCCGGTCAGCACCACATTGCTGCCGCCGCCCAGCAGCCGGCGCGGCAGCCCGGCGAAGCGCGGATCGGCCAGCACCGCCGGCACGTCGGCCTCGTCGCGGATCTCCACGGCATAGCGGCTGCGCGCGGCGATGCCGAAGCTGTTGCTGGCCTGCAGCGAATGGTCGGTCAGGACGTCGTACATGGGTCCAGCTTTACGGCGGGGAACGACGGCGGGCAATCGCGGAAACCGTCCTCACACGATCTCGTCGATCAGCTTGGCGATCAGGGCCAGGGTGAAGCTGTCCTTGCTGTCGGCCGTGCGGACGAAGGCGCCGATGCCGCCGATCACCGATTGCCGGTAGTAGCTTTCGAGCCAGTCGTATTCGTCGAGGATGACCAGGGCGTTGACCGTCACATCGGCGGCCTCAGCCGCGTCGCGGGCGACCGACGGGTCGATGCCGGCGTTGGAGAAGCCGTTCGAGACGATGTCGATGGTCCGGCGCGGCGAATCGAAACCGCTGCCCGGGAACAGCGCCAGCGCGTCGAACACGGCGCTGCCGATCGCGGTCGCCCCCGCCTCATCCCCCGCCGGCGCGGCCAGCACCGCCTGGGCGAAGGCCTCGGCGTCGGCCGCGTTGGCCAGGCGGCGCCACGGCACCAGCACCTTGAGGCTGTGCGGCCCGTCGAACCGGGCCAGGGTCACGGCGATGCCGCCGCGGGCCCCGGCCGCGATCGCCGCCTGGACCTTGGGGTCGCGGAAGGCGGCGGCATGGCCGCGCAGCTGGAAGTCGAGCGCGCCGGTGGTGATGCTGGCGGAGGCATCGACCAGCAGCACCAGTTCGAGATCGACCGTCGGCGCCGGTGCAGCCGGGGGCTGCGGCTCCGGCGGGACGGCCGGCGCCTGGGCGAGAGCGAGGGAGGCTCGGCCGAGCAGCAGGCCCGCCAGCGCGCCGGCAAACTGCCGTCGCTTCATGGGGCCAGCGTGGCCAGGAACGGGTCGGCGTCGCGCCAGAAGGCGCTGCGGATGTCGTCGGTTTCCATCAGGATCTCGTGCCGGGCGTCTGGGTAGACGATGACCCGGCAATCGGGCATCCGTTGGGCGACTTGGCGCGAGGCTGTGTTGTCGACCAGCCGCTCCTGCCCGGCCAGCAGCATCAGCACCGGCACGCGGATGCCGGCCGCCGACCGCAGGATCTCGCCTGTCGACCGGAACGCCGCCGCGAGCCAGCCCCAGGTGATGCCGGAGACGCGGTAGTCCGGATGGTCGCGGAACCAGTCGGCCTGGACCCGGTTGCGGACCGGATCGCCCGACAGCAGCCGCGCCGGGTCGAGCAGCCGCTGCGGATCATACGCCGCCTCGCCCAGCGCATAGCGCCGGCCGCGGCCGAAAGCGGCCACCAGCGGCGACAGCAGCCGGGCCGCCCGGCGGGCCGTGGGCAGGGCGATCGGTGCCGTCATCGGCGCGGTCAGGATCGCCCCGGCGGCCAGGTCCGGGCGGGCGGCCAGCAGCCGCAACGCCAGATGGCCGCCCATGGAATGGCCGAGCAGGATCAGCGGCCCTTCGGTCGCCGGCACGACCACCTGGTCGGCCACCGCGGCCGCGTCCCGCACCAGCGGGTCGAAGCTGTCGTAATGGCCGGTCTGGTCGCCCTCCGGCAGGCGGGTCGACAGGCCTTGGCCGCGCCAGTCGAAGCCGAAGACGCGAAAACCGCGGGCGGTCAGCTCGCCCGCGGTTTCGCGGTACTTCTCGATAAACTCGCTGCGGCCGTTCAGGATCAGGACCGTGCCGCGCACCCGCCCGGCCGGGTCCGGCCAGGCACCCCAGCGCAGCCGCACCCCGTCCGGCGTCGTCAGCACGTCGGTCCGGAGGGCGGCGGCCAGGTCCATGGCTTACTCGGCCTTCACTTCGGTGCGCAGGGCCGCCTGGGCCGCGGCCAGGCGGGCGATCGGCACCCGGTAGGGCGAGCAGGAGACGTAGTCGAGCCCGACCGATTCGCAGAAGTGGATCGAGGCTGGGTCGCCGCCATGTTCGCCGCAGATGCCGAGCTTGATGTTGGCCCGGGTCTTGCGGCCGCGTTCGGCGGCGAGCGACACCAGCTCGCCCACCCCGTCACGGTCGATGGTGACGAAGGGGTCCTGCTCCAGGATGCCCGCGCGGGTGTAGTCCGGCAGGAAGGTGCCGGCATCGTCGCGGCTGATGCCAAAGGTGGTCTGGGTCAGGTCGTTGGTGCCGAAGGAGAAAAACTCCGCCGTCTCCGCCAGCTCATGCGCCCTGAGCGCCGCGCGCGGCAGCTCGATCATGGTGCCGATGAGGTAGTCGAGCTTGGCGCCCTTCTCCTTCTCGACCGCGGCGGCGACCCCCACGATCGCGGCCTTGAGGATGTCGAGCTCCTTCTTGGAGAAGGCCAGCGGGATCATGATCTCGGGGATCACGGTCTCCCCGGTCGCGGCCTTGACCTCGACCACCGCCTCGAAGATCGCCCGCGCCTGCATCTCGTAGATCTCCGGGAAAGAGATGCCGAGGCGGCAGCCGCGATGGCCGAGCATCGGGTTGCTCTCATGCAGCTGCGCTGTGCGGTGG
>NZ_JBYRFX010000665.1:0-16313 GCF_057815775.1 Inquilinus sp. | reverse complement strand
GGCAGCGCCGGGCCCGGCTGCTGGCGGCGCTCGACCTGCTCGGCCGCGGCACCAGCGTCACCACCGTGGCGCTGGAGCTGGGCTAAGACAGCCCCAGCGCCTTCATCGCCATGTTCCGCCGCACCCTGGGCACGACGCCGGCCCGGTACCGGAGCGCCCAAGGCTGATTGCCAGTGGTCAATTCCAAGAATATAGATAGATAACCAATCTATATCCGATGGACCGATCGCGATGCCCGCTGCCCCTGCACCGGCCGACGACCCCAACGCCCTGGCCGACGAGTTGCGCCAGCCGCTGCTGCGGCTGTACCGCCGGATGCGGCAGGAGACGCAAGACGCCGACATTTCGCCGCTGCAGAACCTGCTGCTGGTGCTGATCATCAAGCAGCCCGGCATCGGCGTCGGCGCGCTGGCGGAGATGGAGGGGCTGCGCGGCCCGACCATCAGCAGCCACGTCAAGCAGCTGGAAAAGGCCGGGCTGGTCGGCCGCGCCCCGCCGGACCCGGCGGACCGGCGCCGCACCGGGCTGGTGGCGACCGAGGAAGGCCGCCGCCGGGCCGAGGCACTGCGGCAGCAGCGCACCGACTGGTTGGCCCGGCAGCTGGCGACGCTGTCGCAGGAGGAGCGGCAGGCGATCCGGGCGGCAATCCCGGCGCTGGCGGCGCTGGATCGATGAGCGCCGCCGCCCAGCCCTCGCCCGCAGCAGATCCGACCGCCCGTGAGGTGCGCATCGTGCTGATCGGGCTGATGATCGTCCTCGGCCTCAGCGCACTCGACCAGAACATCGTCGCCACCGCCCTGCCCAGCATCGTCGGCAACCTCGGCGGCGGCACTCACCTGTCCTGGGTGGTCACGGCCTATGTGCTGGCCTCGACCGGGGTCATGCCGCTGTACGGCAAGCTGAGCGACCAGTACGGCCGCAAGCCGCTGATCTCCATCGCCGTGCTGGTCTTCCTGCTGGGCTCGGCGCTGTGCGGCCTGGCCCAAAGCATGGGCCAGCTGATCGCCTTTCGCGCCATCCAGGGCCTGGGCGCCGGCGGCCTGCTGCCGCTGGCCCAGGCCACGATCGGCGACCTGGTGCCGCCGGCCCAGCGCGGCCGCCGGCAGGGATCGGTGGCGGCGGTGTTCGCCGTCTGCAGTGTCGTCGGGCCGGTGCTGGGCGGCGCCATCACCGACCTCTTGTCCTGGCACTGGATCTTCTACGTCAACCTGCCGGTCGGCGCCCTCGCCCTGGTGGTGATCGGCCGGGCGCTGCGCCGGCCGCACCGGGCCCAGAAGCGGCGGATCGACTATGTCGGCGCGGCGCTGCTGACCGGAACGACCACCGCCTTCCTGCTGGTCCTGACCCTCGGCGGATCGCAATACGCCTGGACGTCGCCGGAGATCCTGGGCACCGCGGCCGCCACGCTGGCGCTGACAATCCTGTTCACCTGGCACGCCCGCCGCACCCCCGACCCGGTGCTGCCGCTGCATCTGCTGGGCAACCGCGTCTTCGTCATCGCCTGCCTGGTCCTGGCCCTGACCTTCATGGGCATGCTGGGCGCCAGCGTGTTCTTCCCGCTGTTCTTCCAGCTGGTGCTGGGGATCAGCGCCGCGAAATCCGGCCTGCTGACCGGGCCGCTGATGCTGGGCCTCGTCGCCGCCTCGATCGCCAATGGCCGGGTGCTGCTGCGCTCCGGCCGGTACAAGCCGGCCCAGACCGCCGGGCTGGCGCTGGCGGCGCTGGCCTTCGGCACGCTGGCCTGGGCGGCGGCGACCGCGCAGGGCATTCCGGTGATCGAGCCGGCGCTGATCGCGATCGGCATCGGCCTCGGGCTGGTGATGCCGAACATGACCATCGCGGTGCAGAACGCGGTGCCGCGCCAGGATCTGGGCGCGGCGACGGCGACGCTGGCCTTCTGCCGGTCGCTGGGCGGCGCCGTCGGCGTCGCCGGGGCCGGCGCCGTCCTGGCGTCCCGGCTGCATCAGGCGGCCGGGCCGGGCGCCGATGCCGGCGGCCTGGCCCAGGCCGGGCTGCGCCAGCTCGCGGCCCTGCCGCCGGAGGCGCATGCCGCCGCGGTCGACCTCTACCGCCACGCCATCGCCACCACCTTCCTGGCCGGAACCGTGATCGTGGCGGTGGCGCTGGCGGCGCTCTTGTTCCTGCCGGAGCTGCCGCTGCGCACGAGCCATGCGGCGCCGGAGCCGCAACCGGCCGGCGACTAAAGGAAGCTGTACGGGTCGATGTCGATCTGCACCCGCACGGTGCCCGGCACCTGCACCCGCGCCACCCATTCCGCCACCAGCGGCTGCACCGCGATGCGCCGGTCGGCCTTGAAAAGCAGGCGGCGGCGATGGCGGCCGCGCAGCAGGGCCATCGGCGCCTCGGCCGGGCCCAGCACCATGATGCCGTCGCCCTGCGGCGCGGCCCGGCCGAGATCCTGCGCCGCCCGGTCGACCGCAGCGCGATCGGGGCCCGAGACGATCAGCGCCACCAACTTGCCGTAGGGCGGCAGGCCGCGCGACCGCCGCGCCTCGGCCTCCGACGCCAGGAAGCCGTCGCGGTCGTTCTTGACCAGGGTCTGCATCACGGGGTGGTCCGGCATGAAGCTCTGCAGCAGCACCCGCCCCGGCTTTTCGGCCCGTCCGGCCCGGCCGCCGACCTGGTGCAGCAGCTGCCAGGTCCTCTCCGCCGCCCGCAAATCGCCGCCGGCGAGGCCGAGATCGGCATCGACCACCCCGACCAGGGTCAGGCCCGGGAAGTTGTGCCCCTTGGCCAGGATCTGGGTGCCGATCAGCAGGTTGACCGCGCCGCTGTCGAGGTCGGCGGTCAGGTCGGCGATCGCCTGCGGGCCGGAGAAGGTGTCGGAGGCGACGATCTGCCAGCGCGCGCCCGGCAGGGTGGCATCGACCTCCTCGGCGATGCGCTCCACCCCCGGGCCGCAGGCGGCGAAGCTGCCCTCCGACTGGCAGGACGGGCAGGCCTTGGGCAGCGCCTGCCGGTGGCCGCAATGGTGGCATTCCAGCCGGCCGGCCAGGCGGTGTTCGACCAGCCAGGCGGTGCAGTTCGGGCATTCCATGCGATGGCCGCAGTGCCGGCACAGCGTCAGCGGCGCATAGCCGCGGCGGTTCAGGAACAGCATCGCCTGTTCCCCCTTGGCCAGCGTCTCCTCCACCGCCTCGCGCAACGTCGGCGACAGGAACCGGCCGCGCGCCGGCGATTCGCGCCGCATGTCGATCGCCGTCACCGTCGGCAGCTTCGCCGTGCCGTGCCGCTCGGGCAGGTGCAGCGCGGCGTAGCGCCCGGCCTCGACATTGGCCAGCGTCTCCAGCGACGGCGTGGCCGAGACCAGGATCACCGGGAAGCCGCCGAGATGGCCGCGCAGCACCGCCATGTCGCGCGCCTGGTAGACGACGCCGTCCTCCTGCTTGAACGCGCTTTCGTGCTCCTCGTCGACCACGATCAGGCCGAGATCGGGATAGGGCAGGAACAGGGCGGAGCGGGCACCGACCACGACCCGCGCCTCGCCCAGCGCCACGGCCCGCCAGTTGCGGCGGCGCTGCACCGGGGTCAGCTCGGAATGCCATTCCAGCGGCCGCACGGTTCGGCGTGCGGCGAAGCGGTCGAGCCAATTGCCCGACAGGGCGATTTCCGGCAGCAGCACCAGCACCTGGCGGCCGCGCGCCAGGGCGGCCGCCACCGCCTCGAAATACACCTCGGTCTTGCCCGAACCGGTGACGCCGTCGATCAGCGTGGTCGAGTAGCCGTCGATCGCCACCGTGTCGATCAGCGCGTCGGCGACCTCGCGCTGGGTTTCGCCGAGATCGGCCCGCGGCCGGGCCAAATCCGGCTGCGGCACCGGGTCGAAGCCGGGCAGCAGCACGACCTCCAGCAACCCCGCCTCGGCCATGCCCTTGACCACGCCGGCGCCGCAGCCGGCCTCCCGCGCCAGCTCCGCCGGCAGCCGCGGCGGCCCGTCCTCCAGCACCGCCAGCACCCGGCGGCGGGCCTGGCTGAGCTTCACCCCGTCTGGCGGCGCATCGGCGCGGCGGTAGGCCAGGATCGGTTTCGGCGCCTCCAGCGCCCCAGTCGAGGACAGGCTCATCCGCAGCACCGCGCCGGGGGGCGACACGGTGTAGCGGGCGACACGGTCGATGAAGCTGCGCGCCACCTCCGGCAGCGGAGGCAGGTCGAAGCGGTGCGTGACCTGTTTCAGCCGCGCCCGTGCCACCTGCCCGGTGCCTTCGCCCCAGACCAGGCCGATCCGGCTGAGACGGCCGAGCGGCACTTCGACATAGCTGCCGATCGGCAGATCCATGCCGTCGGGCACCGCATAATCATACGCATCGGCCAGCGGCAACGGCAGCAGCACGCGAACCGTGGCGATCGGGCCACTGTCTTCCGCTATCGCTGTCGCTGTTGTGGCCTCGGACTCCGCCATGGGCTAAACTCGCTCGCGCGGGCCGAGGTCGGCGCCGCGCATCGGCCCGAAGCGATCGCAGGCCATTGGAACGAGGCCCATGAAGTTCTTCATCGATACCGCCGACATCTCCGAAATCCGTGACCTGGCCGCCACCGGCCTGGTCGATGGTGTCACCACCAACCCCTCGCTCATCGCCAAGTCCGGGGCCAAGTTCCTGGACCTGATACCCCAGATCTGCGAAGTGGTCTCGGGTCCGGTCTCGGCCGAGGTTGCCGCGACCGACTTCGACACCATGATGGCCGAGGGCCTCAAGCTGTCCAAGATCGCGAAGAACATCGCGGTCAAGGTCCCGCTGACGCCCGCCGGCCTGAAGGTGTGCCGCACCTTGTCCGATGCCGGCACCATGGTCAACGTCACGCTGTGCTTCTCGGCCGGCCAGGCGATCCTGGCGGCCAAGGCCGGCGCGACCTTCGTGTCGCCCTTCGTCGGCCGGCTGGACGACACCGGCCAGGACGGCATGGAGCTGATCCATGACATCGTCCAGATCTTCCACAACTATCCGGCGCTGAAGACCGAGGTGCTGGTCGCTTCGATCCGCGGCCCGCAGCACGTGATCCAGGCTGCCAAGCTGGGCGCCCATGTCGGCACCCTGCCGCCCGCGGCGCTGCGCGCGCTGTACAGCCACCCGTTGACCGACAAGGGCCTGTCCACCTTCGTCGCTGACTGGGCGAAGACCGGCCAGAGCATCCTCACCGAGCAGGAGCTCGCGGCCGTCAAAAAGTCGGCGTGAGGGTCGATTGGCACAGGAAGTGAAACGTCCGGACTCCCCCGCGCTCAGCGCGGGGGATGTGTCGGCCTGGCTGCTGGCACATCCGGACTTCCTGGTCCAGCACCCGGAACTGGTGGGTCGTCTCGCCCTGCCGCCGCGGGATCGCGGCGAGGGCGTGATCGACCTGCAGGGCTATCAGGCCGAACGCCTGCGTGGCCAGGTCGACCGGCTGAAGGACCAGCAGCGGGCCTTCATCACCGCCAGCCGGGCGAACCACAACACCCAGAACCGGGTCCACGCCGCGATCCTGTTCCTGCTCGACGCCGAAAGCTTCGAGCAGTTGATCCACACGGTGTCGACCGACCTGGCCGTGCTGCTGGACCTCGATGTCGTCACCCTGCTGATCGAGGCGACCGAGGGCGAGGAATCGCCGTCGCAGAGCGCCGAGGTCCTCATCGTCGGGCCGGGTGAGATCGCCCTGCGCCTGGGCGGGCAGGAGCTGGCGCTCGAATCGGATATCGCCGGTGACGAGACGCTGTTCGGCGCCGGTGCCGGGCTGGTGCGCAGCCAGGCGCTGATCCGCCTGAATGTGTCGTCGGACACGCCGCCCTGCCTGCTGGCGCTGGGCAGCCGCGACCCTGAGATGTTCCATCCCGGCATGCGCACCGAACTGGTCGGCTTCCTCGGCCGGGTGCTGGAGCGCTGCATCCGGTCCTGGCTGACCACGGTCGGCCAGGACGGCTAGGGCCCCTGTCATGAACGCCCAGCCCGATCTGGCCCTGCCTTCGGCAGAGTCCATGGCGGGCTGGCCGGCCGCCGCCGATCTGCGCGACGCGGCCGGCCGCTGGCGGGTGTGGCTGGAGGATGAGAAGCGGGTCTCGCCGCACACGCTGCGGGCCTATCTCGGCGATGTCGGGCGCTTCGTCGCCTTCCTGTCCGACCATCTCGGCCGGCCACCCGGCCTGAACGACCTGTCGGCCGCCGCCCTGTCCGACCTGCGCGCCTTCCAGTCGCGCCGCGCCGCCGGCGGTGCCGGGGCGGCCACACGGGCGCGCGGCCTGTCCGGCGTCCGCAACTTCCTGACCCATCTCGACCGCATCGGCGTGCTGCACAACGCCGCGATCGGGTCCCTGCGCAACCCGAAGCTGCCGCAGCGCCTGCCGCGGCCGCTGACCGTCGTCGATGCGCTGTCCGCCGTCGATACGGCGGCGACGCTGGGCGACGAAGAGTGGATCGGCCTGCGCGACCGGGCCCTGCTGGCGCTGCTGTATGGCTGCGGCCTGCGCCTGGGCGAGGCGCTGGGGCTGACCCGGCGCGAGGCGCCGCAGGGCGACACGCTGGTGGTCACCGGCAAGGGCCGCAAGCAGCGCATGGTGCCGGTGCTGCCGGCGGTGCGCGAGGCCATCGACGCCTATGTCGCCGCCTGCCCCTTCCCGCTGACGGCCGGGGGCCCGCTGTTCCTGGGCGCCCGCGGAGGCCCGCTGAACCCGGCCGTGGCCGAACGCCAGATGCGCCAGCTGCGCGTCGTGCTGGGCCTGCCCGATTCGGCGACGCCGCATGCGCTGCGCCACAGCTTCGCCACCCATCTGCTGGCCGGCGGCGGCGATCTGCGCACGATCCAGGAGCTGCTGGGCCACGCCGCGCTGTCCACCACCCAGCGCTACACCGGCGTCGACACCGAGCGGCTGATGACCGTCTATGCCGACGCCCACCCCAGGGCCCGGCGCGCGGGCAGCTGAGCCGGCGCCAGCAGGAGGATCCGATGACCGACGCCCCCGATCACGACGAGGACTCCTGGGGTCCGTCCACCACCGCGATCCACCACGGCTATGATCCCGCCACGGCGCAGGGCGCGCTGACGCCGCCGATCTACATGACCTCGACCTACGCCTTCCCCGACACCGAATCGGGCGCGGCGCTGTTCCGCGGCGAGGGCGAAGGCTACATCTACGGCCGCCGCCACAACCCGACCCAGACCATCCTGGAAGACCGCATCGCGCGCCTCGAAGGCGCCGCCGCGGCGGTGGCGATGGCGTCGGGCATCGCCTGCATCACCACGCCGATGTGGACGCTGCTGCAGGCCGGCGACGAGGTGGTGATCGACCAGACCCTGTACGGCAACACCTATGCCTTCTTCATGCAGGGCCTGACCCGGTTCGGGGTCAAGGTCACCAAGGTCGACATGACCCGCCTTGAGACACTGCAGGCGGCGCTGACCGCCCGGACCCGGGTGGTCTATTTCGAGACGCCGGCCAACCCGAACCTGCGCGTGATCGACATCCGCGCCGTGTCCGACCTGTCCAGGCGGGCAGCGCCCGATGCGCTGGTCGTCGTCGACAACACCTTCTGCACCCCGATCCTGCAGCGGCCGCTCGACCACGGCGCCGATCTGGTGCTGCATTCGGCGACCAAGTTCCTGAGCGGGCATGGCGACGTGCTCGGCGGGGTGCTGGCCGGGCCGGCCGACATCATCACCCGGGTGCGCAACGAAGGGCTGCGCTACCTCACCGGCGCGACGCTGTCGCCGATGAACGCCCATCTGGTGCTGCGTGGGCTGAAGACGCTGGAAATCCGGATGGCGCAGCACTCCCGCTCCGCCACCGCCGTGGCGCAGCTGCTGGAAAGCCATTCGGCGGTGGCGCGCGTGTTCTATCCCGGGCTGGAATCGCACGAACAATTCGCGCTGGCCGGCCGGCAGATGAAGCTGCCCGGCGGGCTGGTCGCGTTCGAACTGAAGCGCGGCCTGGAAGCCGGCCGCAAATTCATGGACCGGCTGAAGGTGGTCACGCTGGCGGTCAGCCTGGGCGACGCGGAATCGCTGGTCCAGCACCCCGCCAGCATGACCCATGCGAACTACACGCCGGAGGAGCGGGCAGCACAGGGCATCGGCGAGGGGCTGGTGCGCCTGTCGGTCGGGCTGGAGAACACACCCGACATCCTGGCCGACATCGAGCAGGCGCTGGGCAACCTGTAGGCGGGCCTCTCGGCCGATTCTCGCGTTGCCTCTCCCGCCTGGCGGGAGAGGCCGGGCGTCCGCAGGACGACCGGGTGAGGGTTGGCCCTGGCCTCGACGAAGAACCCTCACCCGGAGCCGCTTCGCGTCTCCGACCTCTCCCGCAAGCGGGAGAGGCAACGCGTTCCCGTCCTGGTGTTCCTCAGCCCGGTAACCCGTTCTCGAAGCAGTAGTGCAGCGTCGGGAAGCTGCGGCGCAGCGCCACCACGTCGGGCAGCACCGCCTCCGGCGCCTCGCCGCGCACCAGCACGCGGGCGATCAACTCGGCGATCGCGTCCATCTCGCGCTCGCGCATGCCGAAGCGGGTGACTTCGATGGTGCCGATGCGCAGGCCGCCGGGGTAATCCCAATCCTCCTTGCGGTCGGCCGGCAGCAGGTTCTTGTTCACGATCAGGTTGGCGCGTTCCAGAAGCTGCGCCGCCGCCAGGCCCCGGCCGAAGCCGCGGGCATCGGCGATGGCCTGGTGCGTGGTGGTGAAGCCCTTATGCGCGCCGAGCATCGGGATGCCGCGATCCTGCAGCGCCTGGGCCAGCGCCTTGGCGTTGGCGACGATCTGCGCCTGCAGCGCCGCGCCGAACGCGATCGCCTCCGCCGTCGCCAGCGCCAGCGCCGCCACCCGGTTGACCTGGTGCGTCGCCGCCCAGATCGGGAAGACGGCCGTGGTCACCGCCTCGGTGATATCGGGGTCATTCCACAGGATGATGCCGGATTGCGGGCCGGCGAAGGTCTTGCCCGCCGAGCCGGTGACGATGTCCGCCCCTTCCCCCAGCGGGTCCTGGAATTGGCCGCCGCCGATCAGGCCGAGCTGGTGCGCGGCATCGAAGAAGAAGCGGCCGCCCCAATCGGCGATCACCTCGCGCATCGCCGCCACCGGCTGCGGAAACAGCGTCATCGACAGGCCCAGCGCCACCAGTTTCGGCCGGGCCAGCGGCGCCGCCCCCCGGAACAGGTCGAGGTCGACCACCAGCTCGTCCGGGTCCATCGGAATGTCGACGATGGTGCGGCCCATGGCCCCGGCAGGGCCATCGAGCCGGTTCGAGGAATGGCCGCCGGTGGGCTGCGGCGCTGTCATCACCACATCGCCCGGCGCGGTCAGGGCGGTGTAGGCCACGGCGTTGCCGATCATCGAGGCGCACATGCGGTGGTCGGCATAGTGGCAGCGGAAATGCCGCTTCAGCAGCTCGACGCATAGCGCCTCGACCTCGTCGATATGGCGGGTGCCGGCGAACCAGCGGTTGACCCGGCCGATATGGCCCTCCGCCGCTCGGGTGCCGATCTCGGCCGCCAGCAGCGCCCGCACGCCCGGGCTGGTCGGCGCCTCGGGCGCCAGCAGGTTGATGCAGCTTTCGCCGCGCCATTGCGCGTTGCGGTCGACCGCGGCCTTGACCGCCTCACCCATCGCCTCCGCATCGGCGCAGGAATCCAGCACGGCACGCGCCGTGGCCAGCGTGTCGCGGTCGTGCACCTCGATGCGGTTCGTCAGATCCGTCTGCGCCATTCCGGCCTCCCTGGTTCGGTCGATCCAGGCTAGGGCAGAATGAATGGGAATGGATTTCGATTTACAGGCTCGGATTTTCCGTTTTGGATCGCCGCAGACGGCGTTTGGAGAAATCTGTGAAAAGTCCCGACCGCAGCCGCCCGGCCCTAATAGAGCTCGACGCCATCGACCGGCGCATCCTCGATCTGCTGCAGGAAGACAACCAGATCACCAACCTGGCCCTGGCCGAACGCGTCGGCCTGTCGCCGCCGGCCTGCCTGAAGCGGGTGCGGCGGCTGCGCCAGGATGGGGTGGTGGTGAAGGATGTCGCGCTGGTAGACCCGGAGAAGGTCGGCCAGACCATCGTCGCCTTCGTCGGGGTCGAGCTGGACCGCCAGCGCGAGGACGTGCTGGCCGCCTTCGAGCGCAAGATCGCCGCCGAGCCGGAGGTGCAGCAATGCTATTTCGTATCCGGCGAGATCGACTACCTGCTGGTCGTCACCTGCCGCGACATGGAGGCCTACAACCTGTTCTGCCGTCGCGTGCTGGCGAACGAACACAACATCAAGCGCTTCCGCACCAGCTTCAACCTGTCCCGCGTGAAGTACGAGACCAAGGTGCCGATCGGGGCGTGACGGCCCTTACCGGGTGGGGACCGGGACGTCCTTGGAGTAGTCGTAGAAGCCACGCTTGGTCTTGCGGCCGAGCCAGCCGGCCTCGACATACTTCACCAGCAGCGGACAGGGCCGGTACTTGCTGTCGGCCAGGCCGTCATACAGCACGTTCATGATCGACAGGCAGGTGTCGAGGCCTATGAAATCCGCCAGCTCCAGCGGCCCCATCGGGTGGTTGGCGCCGAGCTTCATCGAGGTGTCGATCGCCTCGACCGAGCCCACGCCCTCATAGAGGGTGTAGACCGCCTCGTTGATCATCGGCAGCAGGATGCGGTTGACGATGAACGCGGGGAAATCTTCCGACACCGCCGGGGTCTTGCCCAGCTTCACCGACAGCTCGTGGATCGCCTCATAGGTCGCGTCGTCGGTGGCGATGCCGCGGATCACCTCCACCAGCTTCATCACCGGCACCGGATTCATGAAGTGCATGCCGATGAAGCGTTCCGGACGATCGGTCGTTGCCGCGAGCCGGGTGATCGAGATCGAACTGGTGTTGGTCGCCACGATCGCGCGGTCGTTCAGATGCGGCACCAGCTGCTTGAAGATCTCACGCTTGACCGGCTCGTTCTCGGTCGCGGCCTCGATCACCAGGTCGCAATCCTTGAAGCCCTGGTACTCGGTGATGCCATGGATGCGGGACAGCGCGGCGGCCTTCTCCTCGACCGTCAGCTTGCCGCGGGCAACCAGCCGCTCGAAATTGCCGTCGATGTGTTCGACCGCCCGCGCCAACGCCTTCGGATCGACATCCAGGAGCCGGATGGTGAAGCCGTTCTGCGCGCCGACATGGGCAATACCGCTGCCCATCTGCCCTGCGCCGATCACACCGATCGTCTGGATCATGCCTGGTTCCGCTCCGAACGTCCCTGAGCCATAGGCTGCCCGCATTGGTGCGGTGCAGCAAAGAGGTCGAACGATAGTGATGTCCGACATAGCTTGTCAACGCGACTGCCGCCCACGCAAGCATCTTGCCCAAGCGCTGGGCATATTCTGTTATCGGTGCGCGCCCGGCACCCACAGCACGTCCGCCTTGCCGTCAACGTTCAGATGGCGCGCCAGCACGAACAGATGGTCCGACAGCCGGTTGGCGTATTTCAGCGCCTCCGGGTTCACCGGCTCCGCCTCCATCAGCGCCGTGACCAGCCGCTCCGCCCGCCGCACCACGGTGCGGGCGTGGTGCAGATGCGCGGCGGCGGCGCTGCCGCCCGGCAGCACGAAGCTGTTCAGCGGCGCCAGCATCGCGTTCATGGCGTCGATCTCGTGCTCCAGCCGCGCCACCTGCGCCGCGGTCACCCGCAGCGGCGGGTATTTCGGCGCCTGCTCTTCCGGGGTCGCCAGATCGGCGCCGAGGTCGAACAGGTCGTTCTGGATGCGGCCGAGCATGGCGTCAGCCTCGCCCGCGCTATGCAGCCGGACCAGGCCGATCACGGCATTGGCTTCATCCACCGTGCCATAGGCCTCGACCCGCAGATCATGCTTCGGCACCCGGCGGCCGCCGACGAGCGAGGTCTGCCCGGCATCGCCGCCGCGGGTGTAGATCCGGGTCAGCGTCACCATGCTTGCGGCTCCCAGGTCGTCAGGACGTCCACAGGGCCAGCATGAAGAACAGGATGGCCAGGGCCTGGAAGCCGATGCGGGCCTGCATCAGCTTGTTGCCCCATTTCTTGTTGAACGGGCCGTTTTGCGCCATGCCGAAAACGCCGGTGGCGAGCGACGCGACGACCCCGATCATGCAGATCACGGCCAGGATGATGAAGACGATGTTCATGCCAGGATTATAGGACGCGTCCCGCGGGCCGAACAGACCGATTGCGGAAATCTGTCATGGTCCGGGCCCTCTCAACCAGGGCGGCGGCGCGGCAGCGGCACGCCCGCCGCCTGCGGCGGCTTCGGCCGGGCGCCGGGCGCAGCCACCGCCGGAACCGGCTGGGCCGAGGCCAGGGCCGGCCGGTCGCGCGGCGGCGGCACGACGAAGGGCGCAGGCGTCGTGGCCCGGGGCAGCAACGCCTCGACCGCCGGCGCCGTGGTGCCCGGCGTCGCCGGAACGTTGATCAGCGATTCGGGAGCACGCGGGGCCGGAGCAGTGCTGGCCGCCTGCACCGGAGCCGGCGCGATCGGGGCCGGAATCGATGGGGCCGGCGGTGGCGCAGCGGCAACTGCCGTAGCGACCGGGGCCGGCTGGGCCGTTCCGGGACGCGGAGCCGGGCGGGGCGCCGCCGGCGGCGTGGTCAGCACCCGGACGCTCGGGTGGCCCTGCACCACCGCGGGTGCAGCCGGCTGGCCGCTCGGAGCCGCAGCGACAGCCGCCTGGCCGGTGCCGGGCCGGGCGCGGGGCACCGGCGCCTGGGTCGGACCGGCGACGGGCGTGTCGTCGGGGGCATCCGGGTTGCGCGGGCGCAGCCCCGGGCGGGGCGGCTTGAACGGCGCCCGCGGCAGCGCCGCCACCTGGGTCGCGGCGGGCGCGGCCGGCACATCGGCGGGCTGGGCGGCCGCGGCGCGGGAATCGGCGGGACGAGAATCGCCCGGCGCACGGCCGGACGGGGCGGCCGGCGTATCGCTGGCACCTGCTTCCTCGACACCTTCATCCTCGGAGGGCGACGAGACCGGCCTCGACGAGGCCACCACCTTCGGCCGCACCGGCTGGTCCGGCGTCACGTCGGCCGGCGCGGCCTGGGCCGCCTCGATCGAGGCATTCAGCGCCCAGCGCTGGGCGCCGATGCGGCAGCCCACCGCCTGGCCTTCCTGGCCCTGGCGGCCGATGCGGAAGATGCGGCAGACGCGCGGCGAGGTCTGGGTCTGCACCACGGTGACCGACATGCCGGACGGCAGGCGCTGGGGCGCATTGGTCCGTTCGGTCTCGAGGATGCGCTGCAACGCCCGCATGTCGTCGGACGACAGGTTGCCGAGATCGACCGCCGCCACGGCCGGGCCGGCCAGCGCCAGCAGCAGCAACGCCGCCCCGCCCACCGTCACGATCCGACCGATCCAAGCCTGCCGCACCACAGGTTCCTCCACCCCGAACGGGCGGACATTACGGCGAGACCGGGGCCCGGCTCAAGGCAAGCCTTTCGGCGCCGCCCCGGCCCGCTGCGCCGCCGTGCTGCCCAGCTTGGCGCGGATCGCGGTTTCCCCGGCGCCCGACATGATCTAGACCGGATATATGAGCCTGATCGACCGCATCCGCACCTGCACCGCCCATGATCCCGCGACGCTGCGCCCGTGGCGGATCGGCGCCACCGTCGCCGGCTGGGCCACCCCGCCCGTCGCCGCGCTGTTCGACCGGCTGCCGGATTTGCTGCGACCCGACGGGCGCGGCTGGCGCCTGGACGATTGCCTGGCCGGGCCGGAGGCGCGGACCGCGGCGCTGGAGGCCGTCACCGACCGGCTGATCGAGGCCGGCCTGGTGCGCAAGCGCCGGGACGAGCGCTATCCGGTGCTGGCCGAATGGGGCACGCCGCGACTGGCGACCGTCGACCGAGGTGTCGCCGTGGCGCTGGGTATCAAATCCTTCGGCGTCCATCTCAACGGCGTGGTCGAGTCGCCGGACGGGCCGCTGCTGTGGATCGGCCGGCGCTCCGCCGACCGGGCGCTGGACCCCGGCAAGCTCGACAACATCGTCGCCGGCGGCCAGCCGGCCGACCTGTCCCTGGCCGACAACGTGGTCAAGGAATGCGCCGAGGAGGCCGGGCTGCCCGAGGCGCTGGCGCGGCAGGCGGTGCCGGCCGGCGCCATCACCTACATCATGCAGACGGCGGAAGGCCTGCGCCGGGACACGCTGTTCGTCTACGACCTGGCCCTGGCCACCGGCCTGGAACCGCGCAACACCGACGGCGAGGTCGAGGCCTTCGAACGCTGGCCCCTGGCCGCGGCGCTGGAGCGGATCCGCGACACCACCGATTTCAAGTTCAACGTCGCGCTCGTCATCATCGACCTGGCGATCCGCCGCGGCCTGATCGGCCCGGACGAGCCGGATTACCTGGCCCTGTGCCGTGGCCTGCGGGAGCCGACGGATCTACGCAGCAATGTCGCCCCGTGATAGGAACAATCATCCACCCATGGCGTTCAACCGGTAGCCTTTGATCCCCGGAGCTTCCATGCGACTTCTGCCGCTCTTACTCGCCCTCGGCCTGGCCCTTCCCGTCGTCGCTTGCGGCGGCAGCAGCCACACGCCGCCGCCCGGCGAGGCCGGCGCGACCACGGGGCAGGAGTTGATCGACCTGGACAGCGCCTATCGCAAGGGCGCGATCACCCAGGACGAATATGAAGAGCAGCGCGACAAGATCCTGAACAAGTAGGGCGGGACCCGGCCGGGGACGGCGCCGGCCGACAGCGAATGGACGAATGGCGCCGGACGTGGGAAAGTGCCGGGCCGTTGCCGCTGCCGTCGCGCTGGCATCGGGAGGTACCATCCGATGAAAGAAATCAAGACCAGCCCCCGCCCCGAAGTCGTACCGAAAACGGAACGGCCCCGGCTGCACAAGGTCATCCTGATCAACGATGATTTCACGCCCCGCGACTTCGTCGTCTCGGTGCTGAAGGCGGAGTTCCGCGTCAGCGAGGGCCAGGCCCATCAGGTGATGGTCACCGCCCACACCCGCGGGTCCTGCGTCGTCGCCGTCTACACCAAGGACGTGGCCGAGACCCGGGCGACCAGGGCCACCGAGGCCGGGCGCAACAACGGCTTTCCCCTGCTGTTCACGACCGAGCCGGAGCAGTAGGGAAGCCGGCCAGCGCCTGCACTTCGGCCGCGGATCTTCCCTCTGCCCGATAGGCGCGGATCGCAGCGGCATCGTGGCGCTTGGCCAGGCGCTTGCCATCGGCGTCGGTCAACAGCGGATGGTGGCGCCAGACCGGCACCCGGTAGCCCAGCAGCGCCTGCAGCAGGCGATGAACATGCGTCGCCTCGAACAGGTCGCGGCCGCGGGTGACTGTCGTGACGCCCTGGATCTCGTCATCCACCGTCACCGCCAGGTGATAGCTGGTCGGCGTGTCCTTGCGTGCCAGCACCACATCGCCATGCAGCTCCGGCCGCGCCGCCTGCACCCCCGCCAATTCGTCGGTCCAGGACAGCTGGCCGCAGCGCAGCGCCGCCTCGGCGACGTCGAGCCGCAGGGCATAGGGCCGGCCTCCGGCCAGGCGATCGGCCCGGGCCTGCGGCGACAGCCGGCGGCAGGTGCCAGGGTAAAGAATCCCGTCCGGTCCATGCGGCGCGCTCTGCATCCCGGCGATCTCGGCCTGGATTTCACGCCGGGTGCAGAAGCAGGGATATACCAGCCCCTGCCCCTCCAGCACCGCGAGGGCCGCCCGGTAGTCGCCCCAATGCTCCGACTGGCGCCGCACCGGCCCGTCCCAGTCGAGGCCGAGCCACGCCAGGTCCTCCAGGATCGCCGCCTCGAACTCCGGCCGGCAGCGCCCCTGGTCGATATCCTCGATCCGCAGCAGGAACCGCCCCCCCTCCGCCCGCGCCCGGCACCAGCCGGCCAGCGCCGAATGCGCGTGGCCGAGATGCAGGAGCCCGGTCGGGCTGGGGGCGAAGCGGGTGATGGTGGTCATGGCGGCAGGCAGCAAAGAGGACGCCGCCCGCCCTCGTCAAGGCCGTCGGTTCAGGCGGCGATGGCCAGGTGGAGCGCCGGTGCCGGCATCGCCAGCGGCCGCGGCAGGATCGCGACCGACAAGGCGGGGATCAGCGGCCATGGTCGCCCCCCTGTCATCATGGCCCGGCGGATCATGCTGCCGCCCGTCGGCCGGACGCCGCGACGCCGGTTCGGCGCTGGGCGTCAGATCGTTGGAACGGCCCCAGTCTATGCGGCGGCGCATGGCCCGGTAGGTCCAGATGGGATTGATCGTTGGTGCCAGATGGCCCTTCCATGAGTCCAGATACCCCCTTTCGATGGGTCCAGAAGGCCGGCACCGCGGCGGCGAGCCCGGTTGACAGGACGGGGGCCGACCGGGAGAGATGGGGCATGAGCACGAACCGCCCC
>NZ_JBYRFX010000664.1:0-5274 GCF_057815775.1 Inquilinus sp. | reverse complement strand
AATATGGTTGGCTCTCGCGAGATCGGCATCAGGACCGACCATATCAAAATCTATAATTTCATGATCGCTGGCGGCCTGGCAGCCTTTGCGGGCGTCTTGAACACGATGGAATTCTCGTCCGCCGACCCGCTCGCAGGCAGCCCGTTCCTGACGCTTCAGGCGATCGCTGCTGCGGTTATCGGAGGCACTTCGCTGCTCGGCGGCTCCGGAACGCTCATCGGGGCAATGATCGGAGCCTTCGTGGTTTCGTCGCTGAACAACGGCCTGGTCATGGTCGGGGCCCAGGCCACCGTGTCCGACGTCTATCTCGGCGCTGCGATCGTCGCGGCGATGGTCCTGAACGTCCAGGTCGACAGGCTGCGCGTGCGGAGGCGCATATGAACACCGACACCATTCCGCCGCTGGCGCCGGACGCGCCGGTCATCCTCGAGATGTCGCATATCAGCAAGAGCTTCGGCGCCGTCACCGCGCTGGTCGATGTCAGCCTCAAGCTGCGCAAGGGCGAGGTGCTGGCGCTGGTCGGCGACAACGGCGCCGGCAAGTCGACGCTGATCAAGATCATGTCCGGCTTCCACCAGCCGGACACCGGCACCATGAGCTCGAATGGCCAGCCGGCGCGCTTCGCCTCGCCGCGCGACGCCCGCGCCCAGGGCATCGAGACGGTATACCAGGACCTCGCTTTGGTCGGCGACCTCAGCATCTATCACAACATGTTCCTGGGCCGGGAACAGAAGAAGCGCGTGCTCGGCCTCAACCTGCTCGACAACCGCAAGATGCGCGCGCTATCGCAGCAGTATCTGCAGACGCTGGGCATCTCGATCCCCAGCGTGAACAGCACGGTCGACCTGCTGTCGGGCGGCCAGCGGCAATGCGTGGCGGTGGCCCGCTCGATCTATTCCTCGCCGTCCATCCTGATCCTGGATGAGCCGCTGGCGGCGCTGGGCGTGCGCGAAAGCGCCCATGTGCTGGGCCTGATCCAGAATCTGCGCCGGCAGCGCGAGGTCTCGGTCGTGCTGATCGTGCACAACTACAACCAGATCTTCGAGGTCTGCGACCGCATCAACTTCCTGCATGCCGGCGAGATCGTGCTGGATGCCTCGACCAGCGAGACCAGCGAGGAAGAGCTGATCCGCATCGTCAAATCCGGCCTGGGCCGCAAGGCGATCGCCGCCGCGGCGAGCGAGGCCCCGGCGGTGCCCGGGGCCTGATCACGGGCCGGTCTTGGCCAGGCCCATCTGCTGCAGCAGGGTCAGGTTGTCCTCGATGTGCCAGTTGTCCGTGACGTGCCCGCCGCTGACCTCGAGCAGGTCGGTGGCGATGAAGCGGATCGGCTGGCCCGTGCCATGGGCCGTGTCGAATTTACCGGTGAAGTGGCCGGTGAACACCATGTGCACGGTGACGTAATCGCCGGCGACGATCATCTTCTGCACCTCGACGGCCAGGTCCGGCACGGCGGCCCGGAACTGGCGCGAGGCGAAGGCCGGACCGGTCGGCCCCTGCGGCCGGCCCGGCGGCAAGGTGTGGTCGGTGAAGCCAGGGGCGATCGCCTTCGTCAGCAGGGCCTCGTCGCCGGTGTTCCAGAAATCATAGAAGGCGCGGGCCGCCGCCACGGTGGCCTCGCGCTGGACATCGGGGATCGACGCGGCGATGACGAGGTCGTCAATCTTCGCCCCGTCCGCGGCGAAGGCCGGCAACGCCAGCGCAGCGAGCAGCCCGAGTCCGGCCCCAAGGCGCGAGGGTCTAATCTGCATGGGCTTGCTCCTGGTTTGCGGGGGCCGCGGCCGCGTGACGTGGTCGAGCATGACGGTCACGCCGTCGGGCCGGGCAGACCCGTCACATCAGGCGAGCCACGATCGATAACGGGCGTGCCGGCGCGGTTGGCCAGCGCATATCGCGCGATCTCGTCCTTGCGGGCGAACCAGACGTCGCCCTTGCTCCTGGCATAGGCCAGGAAGCGGTCCAGGGCACGGACCCGGCCGGCATGGCCGGAGATGCGGTCGTGCAGGCTGACCACCATCATGCGGCGGCGCTGCCCGCCCTCTTCGTACAGCTGGTCGAATTCGTCGCGCAGCGCCTGCTCATAGGCGGCGGGGTTCCAGCCCTGGAACGGGAAGGACACGATGTCGTTCATGTGCAGGGTGTAGGGGACGGTCACGAAATCCCGCCCGCGCACCGGGACGATGAACGGCTCGTCATGGCTCGGCTCGTCGATGTGATAGAGGAAGCCGAGATCCTGCAGCGTCTCCAGGATGTGGATCGAATTGCGCATCCAATAGGCGTTCCAGCCAATCGGCGTCTGGCCGGTGACCTTCTGGATCGTCGCGACGCTGTCGGCGATGAAGCGCTTCTCCTGGTCGCGCGGCAGCTGGTAGGAGTTTTCCCACACCCGGCCATGGGCGGCGGCTTCATGGCCGCGGCGCACGATCTCCTGGGCGAGGTCGGGTGAGGTTTCCACCGCCTTGCCGATCATGAACGAGCTGAGCTTGATGCCGTGCCTGTCCATCAGGTCGAGCAGGCGGGGGATGCCCTCGTAGTGGCCATAGGCGAAGAAGGCGTTGGTCGGCAGGTCGGGGACGCCCTTTTCGATCGGATCCGGGATGACGCCGCCGGCGCCCGAGATCGGCTGGCCGCCGCCTTCGAACATCAGCGACAGGCTGACCGCCAGCCGGGCGCCATTCGGCCAGAAGCCGGCGGCGCGGTCGGCGACATCGGTGGTGGCAGAGGCCGGTGTCGCGGCACGGGCGGTGCCGGGCAGGCTGCCGGCAGCCGCGGCGAGCGCGGCGGTCGCACCGGCGATCTGCAAGGCCTCGCGGCGATTGAAGGGGGAAGACGGGGTGGCGTGGATCATGGGGTCGCTCCTTCTGCGTCCCTCCCAATCTGGTCATTGCCCATTTCGGATATTATCCCGCATCTGATGGAGTTACTCTCCACCAAATGGAAAGTATCGCGAGGCGGGCATGCTGGACGACATCACCGAGCTGCGCACCTTCGTCCGGATCGCCGGGGCGGGCAGCCTGTCGGCAGCGGCGCGGGAGATGGGCCTGGCGCTCAGCGTCGTCAGCAAGCGGCTGGCGACACTCGAACGTCGGGCCGATCTGCGCCTGATCACCCGCAGCACCCGCCGCCTGGCGCTGACCGAAGAGGGTCAGGATCTCTATCTCCGGGCCCAGCGCATCCTGGCCGAGATCGACGAGGCCGAGGCGATGCTGACCCATGGCCGCGCGGAACCGCAGGGCCTGCTACGGGTAAGCGCGCCGGCGGCGTTGGGCCGTGCCCATGTCAGCCCGGTGTGCCGCGACCTGGTCCTTGCCCATCCGAAGCTCTCGATCGACCTCGCGCTCACCGACCGGATGGTCGAGCTGATCGACGAGGGCATGGATGTCGTCGTCCGCATCGGTATGCCGAAGGATTCCAGCCTGGTCATGCGCAAGCTGGCCGACAACCACCGCATCGTCGTCGGCGCGCCCGGCTATCTCGATCGCCGGGGCATTCCCGCATCACCGGCGGAGCTGGCGGATCATGACTGCCTGCACTACCGCGGCGCCGGCATCCATTGGCGGCTGGTCGGACCCGGCAGGGCGGTGGCCGAGGTGCGGACCGCCGCGCGCCTGCGCAGCGACAATGGCGAG
Source organism: Inquilinus sp. (assembly GCF_057815775.1). Classification (NCBI taxonomy): domain Bacteria; kingdom Pseudomonadati; phylum Pseudomonadota; class Alphaproteobacteria; order Rhodospirillales; family Rhodospirillaceae; genus Inquilinus; species Inquilinus sp. The sequence goes on along the minus strand of NZ_JBYRFX010000664.1, from coordinate 1,645 downwards.
GTCGCCCATGACTGGGCGCTCGACGGCTGCGGCCTGGTCCTGAAGTCCTGGGTGGATGTGGCGCCCGACCTGCGCGCCGGCCGCCTGGTCCACGTCCTGCCGGACTGGCGCAGCGATCCGGCACCGGTCTGCGCCCTGTTCCCGTCGAACCGCCAGCTTCCGACCCGGGTGCGCCTGTTCCTCGACGCCATGGTCGAGCGGTTCGACCAATTGGCCCGCGGCTGACTTGGCCGCCCTGGCCCTGCCTGGCGGGAGAGCAGGTAGACGGTGTTTTCGACCAGCCGGCCGAACAGGATTGGATACAATCACTGGTTCCAGCCGCGATCCGACCCGTTCGTCACGCCGCATTCGAGGAGCAAAGGAACATGCACTGGCGTTCGAAGCTCATCCACTCCACGGTCGCGGCGCCGCCCGGCTTCCGCTCGCTGGTGACGCCGACCTATCGCGGCTCCACGGTGCTGTTCGATCGCCAGGCCGATGTGACCGATGACTGGCGGCAAGCGAAGCAGGGCTACACCTACGGCCTGTACGGCAGCCCGACGGTGATGGAGCTGGGCGCCCGCATCGCCGAGATCGAGGGCGCGCGCCACAGCTTCGTCGTCCCCGGCGGCCAGGCCGCGATCGCGCTGATCTACCTTGCCTTCTGCAAGGCCGGCAGCCACGCGCTGGTCCCGGTCACCGCCTATGGCCCGAACCGGGACCTGGCCAACGGCCTGTTGAGGGGGCTGGGCATCACGGTGGAGGCCTACGACCCGCTGATCGGCGCCGGCATCGCCGGCCTGATCCGCGACACCACGGCCCTGATTTGGACCGAAAGCCCGGGGTCGGTAACGATGGAGGTGCAGGATGTCCCGGCCATCGTCGCGGCGGCGCATGCACGCGGCGTGCCGGTGGCACTCGACAACACCTATGCCGCCGGCGTGCTGTTCGACGCCTTCGCCCATGGTGTCGACGTCAGCATGCAGGCGCTGACCAAATATGTCGGTGGCCACAGCGACCTGCTCCTCGGCACTGTGTCGGTGGCGGACGAGGCCGGCTACGAGGCGGTGGGCGCGGCCTGGATGCAGCTCGGCATGGCGGTGTCGCCCGACGATGCCGCCCTGGCGCTGCGCGGGCTGCAGACGCTGGGCGTGCGGCTGGAACGGCTGGAGGCATCGACGCTGGCGGTCGCACGCTGGCTGGCGCTGCAGCCGGGCATCGAGACGGTGCTGCACCCCGCCCTGCCCTCCTGCCCCGGCCATGCGGAATGGCAGCGCGACTTCACCGGCTCGTCCAGCGTGTTCTCGATCGTGTTCGACCGCCGCATCGGGCCGGAACGGGTCAACGCCTTCGTCGACGGGCTACGGCTGTTCCGGATCGGCTACAGCTGGGGCGGCGTCACCGCGCTCGCCATCGCCTACCCCACACTCGACCGCCCGGGCCAGGATCTGGGCGGCCGGATCGTCCGGCTGAATGTCGGGCTGGAGGAGCCGGAGGATCTCATCGCCGACCTCGCCCAGTCCCTGGCCCGTATCGCCGTCCGGGTCTAGAGCTCCAGGAGAACCGATCCTGTCGTCCGCCCGGACTCCAGCGCGCGATGGGCCTCCGCCGCCTCGGCCAGCGGATACATGGCGCCGATGACCGGCTTCAGCCCGACCGCCACCTC